>CANJQZ010000213.1 GCA_947476515.1 Flavobacteriales bacterium | reverse complement strand
GTAATAGCACAGATGTCTCCAGCTTGAACGCTTTCCACCTTTCTTTTTTCCAGACCTTCAAAAACGAAAACTTCCTTAATACGATGTTTTTCCATCGTACCATCTCTTTTCGCAAGCATTACAAATTGATTTTCCTTAATTTCTCCACGGGTTAGACGACCAATAGCGATTCTACCAACATAAGAAGAGTAATCTAAAGAGGTAAGTAACATTTGTGTATTTCCTTCTTCAATAACTGGAGGAGGAAAACATGCTAAAATCTCATCTAATAAAGGAGCAATGTTAGTCGTTGGCTGCTTCCAATCCGTTGACATCCAACCATTTTTTGCTGAACCATAAATGGTAGGGAAATCTAATTGTTCTTCAGTAGCATCAAGTTCGAACATCAATTCAAAAACCTTTTCATTAACTTCTTCAGGAGTACAATTATCTTTATCCACTTTATTAATTACCACAAGAGGACGCAATCCCATAGAAAGAGCTTTTCCAAGAACGAATCTCGTTTGCGGCATTGGGCCTTCAAAAGCATCCACTAAAAGACAAACACCATCGGCCATGTTCAAAACACGCTCTACTTCACCACCAAAGTCAGCGTGACCTGGAGTATCAATGATATTAATTTTTGTTCCTTTATAAATTACAGATACATTTTTTGAAACAATGGTAATACCTCTTTCTCTTTCGAGATCATTATTATCCATAATCAATTCACCCGTTGGGCGATCGCGTTCATTCAAAAAATTACCTGCTTCAATCATTTTGTCTACCAGGGTAGTCTTACCGTGGTCAACATGCGCAATAATCGCAATATTTCTTATTTCCATCTGCTATTAAAACTTTCTTTTTCTACCAAATCCACCTTCTTTCTTTTCACCTCCAAAAGAGCGTGAACGATCTCCACCTGCAGGTCTTGATCTATCTCCATCACCAGCTGAACGCGGTCTGTCTCCACTTGGACGAGAAGAGCGATCTCCTCCACCTCCGTAAGATCCACTGCGTTCTCCGCCACCGCCCCCGTAGGAACTGCTGCGACCACCGCCACCTCCATAAGAGCTGCTGCGACCGCCACCGCCTCCACCGAATCCACCAGTACGAGGCGCTCTGCCTCCACCACCGAATCCACCAGAACCGCCACCGGAACGAGATTTTTCACGGAAACCACCGCCACCAGTTTCTTTGGCAGTAGTAATTTCGATTGCTACAGTATGTCCTTCGAAATCTGTACCATTAACTGTTTTTATAATTTTATCTGCATGTTCTTGATCTGCTTCAAAGAAAGAGAATGAAGTCATAATATCGATACGACCAACAGCAGCTGAGTTCAACCCAGTTGCATCACAAACTACTCTTAAAAGAGCTCCTGGATTAAATCCATCTCTACGACCAATGTTAACAAAGAATCTAGTTTTTCCTTCTTCACGATCACGAGATCTTTCACCTCTTGGAGCACGATCTTCTCTATCATTTGAACCTGCACCAGCATTTAAATCACCAGCACGCTCATAATATTCGATAAATCGATTAAATTCAGCAGAGACAAACATTTTTACAACATCCTCTTTGGTAAAATTTTCAAATTCCGCGAAGATGGTTGGTAAAAATGGTGTGATATCTTTTTCTCTAATTTCAGTTGCAATTACCTTTTCGATTAAGCGCATCAATTGAATACGACAAATTTCTTGAGGATTAGGAATCTCACCTTTTCTGAAAGTAGTACGCATTTGACGCTCGATGGCTTTAATTTTAAAACCTTCTTTTGCGCTAACCAATACCAAAGACTCACCTTTCTTACCTGCTCTTGCTGTACGACCACTACGGTGCGTATAATTTTCAATATCATCAGGAAGATTATAATTGATAACATGTGTAATATTATCAATATCCAATCCACGCGCTGCAACATCCGTTGCAACAAGCAATTGTAATTCTTTACTTCTAAAGCGTTGCATCACCAAATCACGCATGGCTTGAGACAAGTCACCGTGTAAAGGTTCAGCATTATATCCATCGCGACTTAACTTCTGAGCAACCGTAGCTGTTTCAGTTCTAGTGCGACAGAAAATCAAACCATATATATTAGGATTAAAATCGATTAGACGCTTAACAGCCTCATAACGATCTCTTTCTTTTACATTATAATAGATGTGATCAATATTCTCATTACTCTGATTTTTGTGACCGATAGAAACCTCTAAAGGATCACTCATGTAATTTTTAGCGATGGTAGCCACTTCTTTGGGCATTGTCGCTGAGAACAACCAAACATTTTTCTCCTTAGGAGTCGTTTCCAAGATACTGTCAATGTCTTCCTTGAAGCCCATATTCAACATCTCATCTGCTTCATCCAAAATCACATAGCGAACTTGTGAAAGTTGAATTACTTTTCTTTTGATAAGGTCCATCAATCTTCCTGGCGTTGCCACAATAATTGGTGCTCCTTTTTTGATATCTGTCATTTGCTTGCGAATATCCGCTCC
This sequence comes from Flavobacteriales bacterium, assembly GCA_947476515.1. GTDB lineage: Bacteria > Bacteroidota > Bacteroidia > Flavobacteriales_D > Crocinitomicaceae > UBA952. The sequence goes on along the minus strand of CANJQZ010000213.1, from coordinate 1,293 downwards.
TCCATATACTGCAACGATGTTGCAATTGATGTAAGTCGAATAGCTTGCTAAGTCCTTTGAAATTTGCAAACACAATTCTCGTGTCGGGCAAATGATCAAACCCTGCGGCAAGTGCAAAGAGGTATCAATGTTACTAATTAACGGCAGGCCAAAGGCCGCTGTTTTCCCTGTTCCTGTTTGGGCAAGCCCAACAAAATCGCAATCCTCCTTCATCAAATGCGGGATCGCTTGTTCTTGGATTGGAGTCGGCGCTGAAAAACCCAAATCTACTAACGACTTCAGCACCTCACTCTTTAAACCCAGCTCTTCAAATGTCATTTTTTTATTTTAAATTGGGTGCAAAGGTACAGATAAATTCAGTATGCACTAATTAAATGCACATTTCCTTCAAACTAAATACTATTTTATGGCGCTCAATCGGAAAGATTTTTTAATTTTGGCCAAAATGTATTGAATGAATTTGACAGGAATTATTGCTATTTCCGGTAGACCGGGACTATTTAAAGTGATTACACAAAGCAAAAACAGTGTAATTGTAGAATCATTATTAGACAAAAAAAGATTTCCAGCCTATTCAACGGAGAAAATATCTGCTTTGGAAGACATCAGTATGTTTACTTATGATGAGGATGTTAAATTGACCGAAATACTAAAATCATTATTTGATATCAATAAAGGTGCTCAAGGTCCATCGCACAAGGAAGATGAGAAAACTTTGCGCGTTAAATTTGCCGAGGCACTTCCTAATTACGATAAAGAGCGCGTTTACTTTTCAGATATTAGAAAATTATTCCAATGGTACAACATGCTTTTAGCTGAAGGAGTATTAATTCCTGAAGTGAAAGAAGAAGTGGTAGTAGAAGAAAAATCAGCTGAAAAAGATTCAAAAGCTAAAAAAGAGGATGCCCCTAAAAAAGCAGCTCCAAAGAAAGCAGCGGTAAAAACTACTGCAGCGCCTAAAAAATCTGCTAAACCTGCAGCTATGAAAAAAGTAGCAGCGGTTAAGACCGGCGCAGGAAGAGGAAAATAATCAAGATTATTTGAAATTGTTGTAATTGCTGGAAAAATCAAGATTAACCTTATTGATTAAAAACTGGCTAGTTTCTCTTTTTTAAAGATTTTTCTGTAGGAATTATAGATAAAGTTCAAGCGTTTCTTATCATTAGGATAATCCGTGTACCAATGTGCTGGTGAAGCAAAAATAAGTTCCAATGCTTCTAAGGTCAAGCCTAGCTTTTTTGCAATGTATTTCTTTTCAGCAAGAACCTTATCATCAGAAAATGGCAAGGTCTC
>CANJQZ010000212.1 GCA_947476515.1 Flavobacteriales bacterium | reverse complement strand
TTATACATGCGATGTTCGGCAAACTCAACAGAAAAACCATGAAAAGGACTTTTATGCATTCCCGTAATAAAACCTTCAACCACCTGCTTTGCAAGAAATTCCAAATTACCAAAATCGGCAAGAAGTGAGCGCTTTATCATTCTAGATTTTATACAATAATTGAAAGACGAAAATACAAAGAATTAAAGGATAAATGAATGAGGCAACTAAATTTTAACTTACTTCGTCATACAAACATAAAAACCTGTCTTATGAAGAAAATATTTCTACTTACCCTTTCCATTTTTACTGCAGCAGTAACTATAGAAAATATCAACGCTCAAGTTCTTGGATTTGCTATTAGTGCTATTGCACCGAGCAACTCAACAAACTATTCAAGTTGTGACTCAACAGTAACCATGAATTTTTCTGCTGTCACTCCAGTAACAACTGCCGGAACAGTTCCCGCAGATATTAATCAAGTAATCGTTGGGAGCAATGCATTTCAATCATTTCAATTTCAAGCTCAAGTCAATTGGGGTGATGGAACAGCAGCACAGACTCAAGGAGCAGGAGTGAGTTCACCAGGAACAATAATTAGTTTCCCTAACCTTTGGTCACATACTTACAATTCCGCAGGAACTTATATGATCACTACAACGGTTTACAATCCTGCCAATCAAACTTATGCTATGGATAGTATAAATTATACCGTTGGCATTTGTCCAGTATCAATATACTCGAATGTACAAGTTGATTGCGACAACAACGGAACAATAGATTCGACTATCACCAATGTTCCTTTAATCCTCAGCAATGGTAATAATTCCTATTCTGTAACTTCAATTAACAACCTATCGCAATTTCCTGGAGTTCAAACTGGAACTTATTCTTTGAATGTTGACCCTGTTTGGTTGAGCACACATGGATATGCAGTAACGAGTATTGTTCCAAGTATGCAAATTCAAATCACGAATGGTGGAGCTTACACTTTTATCATTACCCTTCAATGCGCTCAAACTACCACAACTTACAATTGTGTAGGAGGTCAAGTTTATTGTGATACTGACAACAATGGAGTTTATTCGGCTGGTGATATCGGCATTTCTAATGCACCAGTTACAGTAAGTTCTAATGGCGTTAATACACTAGTTTACACCAACAATCAAGGATACTACACTGCAACTTATGTTGGGATTATTGGACAAACAGCAGTGGTTTCTCTGAACCAAAATTGGATGGTTAACAACGGTTATACCGCAGGCACTTGGCCATTAACGGTTGTGAATGTACAATGTAACTCAGGCTTGCCAATTGCAACAGCAAGTTTTCCAATGAATTGTGGAACTACTACAGGAACTACCAATTGCTACTCTGGATATGTTTTCTGCGATGCCAATGGAAATGGAATCATGGATAATTCTGAATTACCATTGATGTTTGTTCCGATTAACCTTTATAACCAAACAACAATGGGAAGTAGTTCAGTTACCGTTTATACAGACTCATCTGGTTATTTTACTTATTGTGGACCTGTTTCAGTTAACAATTATATTATTGCTGCAATCAGCCAAACTTATTTAGGATATAATGGATATACCATCAGCAACAATATTATCACCTTAATGGGTGGGCCAACAGCAAATATTGGTTATTTCGCTGTGAATTGTGGTGGAACCACCAGTACATGTTCTGATTTATACACAACCGTATCTCCATGGATTGGTTACTACCAAAACACCACAGGATATATTCACATCAATTGGGGATCTTATGGACCAGGAGTTGTCGGACCTTATCAATTGACCTTAACTTACCCGGCGGGAGTTGTTATTAATCCTGCTTCTATCTCAAACTCATCTTACACTACAAGTGGAAATACCATTACATGGAATTTAAATGCTACCACGGCTTCTTTTGCAAGTGTTGATTATATATCCTTTAGTATTCCTTCAGGACTCGCAAGTGGTACAATGCATTATTTCTCATCAACCATCGCACCTATGGGTAATATGACGGATTGCTTTACAGGAAATAATTCAGGTACCTTATTACAAATCGTTGGGAACTCTTACGATCCAAATGATAAAATCGTAGCGAGAGAACTGCTTTATGAAAACACTCCTTACAATGCTGAAACTATTGATGCAGCTATTCAAGATGTTCTTACCTACACCATCAATTTCCAAAACACAGGAACTGCTCCTGCTCAGAACATCTATGTAATCGATACTTTAGATGCAAATCTAGATTGGAACAGTCTGTATGTAGTTGAATCTTCGCATGATATGCAAGTAGTAAATTTAGGAAACGGTGTAATGCGTTTTGAATTCCCGCAAATTTGGTTGGATGATGCAACAAGCAACGAACCTGGAAGTCACGGTCATTTTACTTACCGTATTCAAGAAAACGCTAGTAATTGGGTAGGAAGTACCATTGACAATACTGCTTTTATTTATTTTGATTGGAATACTCCAATTATCACAAGCACCACTCACAATGTAAACACTATGCTGTGGGGTATTGATGAAAATAATCAAAATGACTTTAATGTTTATCCTAATCCAGCACAAGATAAAATCAGTATCGTAGGATCAAGTGACGATTATTCTTACAGTATTTTTGACATGTCAGGTAGAGCGTTGCTTAATGGTAAAGCCAGTTCAATGACAGAGCAAGTTAATTTAAGTCTGCTCAATCAAGGAGCTTACTTAATTAAAATCAATAACAATAATCATATTACCAGCTTGCGATTTATTAAGCAGTAATTGATTTGCCTCTCCAAAAAAGCGACTTCGGTCGCTTTTTTTTTGTTCCTTTGCGCAGTAATGCCGACAAAAAAAGCACAATTAACAGCCCTTTGGAGTATTGTTACTAACGCAATTTTAGCGACAGTGAAAGGATGCGTTGGTTTTTTTGGTCGTTCCGATGCCTTAATAGCTGATGCTATCGAATCTACCAGTGATGTTTTCGCCTCCTGTTTGGTCTTGTGGGGAATCACTTACTCTTCCAAACCTGCAGACAGTAATCATCCTTATGGACATGGAAAAGCCGAACCATTGGTGACTTTTGCTGTAGTTGGATTTTTATTGGTTTCTGCAACCATCATCGCAGTGGAAAGCATTCGAAATTTAGGAGAAGTTCAAGAAAAACCGGAATTTTACACCCTCTATTTTTTAGCTGGAATCATCATCATAAAAGAACTCTCCTATCGCTATGTATTGCGCAAAGGAAAGGAAACCAATTCAAGCTCCTTAAAAGCAGATGCATGGCACCACAGAAGTGACGCAATTTCCTCTTTGATTGCTTTTGTCGGAATAAGTATTTCTTTTATTTTGGGTCCTGGATATGAAAAAGCGGATGATTGGGCGGCACTTTTAGCTTCAGGCTTTATTGTTTACAATGCCTTTCTCATCTTTAGACCTGCCTTAGGTGAAGTAATGGATGAACATTTATACGATGATTTAATTCATGATATTCGAAATGAATCCTTAAAAGTCCCCGGAGTATTGGATACTGAAAAATGTTATGTTAGAAAATCTGGCATGCGTTATATCGTTGATTTACATATGGAAGTTGATGGGCGACTTAGTGTTTATGATGGTCATGAAATAGCACATCGTCTTAAAGATCACTTGCAATCTGTTTTGCCTATTAAAGATGTTTTGATTCATATTGAACCCAAGGAGAGAAATTAATTATCCTCCCTTCTTTTTTACCTTATAATTTTCCTTTACCAAAATGTCAGCTAATTTGTCCTTGAAATTACCTTGAATCATGATTACCCCATCTTTTAC
>CANJQZ010000211.1 GCA_947476515.1 Flavobacteriales bacterium | reverse complement strand
GGGGATTTAGTTTTTAATCTTTCAGTCTATTTATTGCAGAAGTTAAATCACTTTAGAAATTCTAATTATTCTTCCCTTAGTGCTCGAAGCATAAATAAATTTTTTATCCGAACATATACTAAAGCAGTTTTCATTTCTGAGTTGAACCCAAGTAGCTCCGTTGTCTTTCGAATAATCGATTCCATTGGTTCCGCAAGTATAGTAAACACCATCGGTGAAATAAACACAGGAACGATACCCAAAAGGACCAACAGAGGAGGGGCTCCAATGTAAACCTCCGTCCTTGGTAATAAAACAAACTTTATCATTGGAATTCGGTGCAAGGTAATCTCCTCCAACGACAACCCCATTGCTATTGTCTTTCATTGCCAATGAAAAGGCGCCACTGGCATTACTGTTCTTAAACGGAAGTTCGCACTGAATCCATGTTTTACCTTTGTCTAAGCTCTTAAAAAATCGCGATTTTTCACCACCAGAAACAAAATAATAAACTCCATTGATGATTTGAACCGTACTTCCGCTTGCTGCAAATCCAGCTTCTCCATCGAAAGAGGAAAGAGTAGGGGTGATTTTCTCCCAATGTTTCAAATCGCTCGAATGAAATAAAGAAAATTTATTGTCCACAGGATCTCCCATGACTAATGCCTCGTTATTTTCAATTGCCATTCCATCTAGAAATAACTTTGGATTTAAAGCTGTAGTGATCAAGTGAATCAGTTGGGTAGGTTTATGGTATCTTAATTTAAGAATACTGCTATTATCAGCGCTCTGCATAGCGTATACCGTGTTTTTGTGAATTGCTATATCTCTAATTTCAGGAAAAGTATCCTTTGAATTAAGGGATTGACTTTTACCATTTCTGATGTTGTACCGAATGACTTCTCCGTTGTTGTTCCCAAGGAAAATAAAGTGGCCTTTTATTGCGATACCTCTCGCATGTATTGGTTTATTGCAATATTGCAATATTACAATTTCTTGAGCGAAGAAAGATGGCAACTGAAGGGAGACGAAAAAAATAAGTAGGTATTTTATCATTATTGAAATCTAGGATAAATGAAAGTCACTTTATCTAAATTGCTTGTTAAAGCGTTGTTCTTGTTCTAATCTTAAGGCATTAAGATCAGCAGGTAAATCTCTTTTCCATCGTATATGAGACCACATCCACAGATAAGGCTTCTTCTTGATTTGTTGTTCCAATAACTCAGTATGCTGTTGGGTGATTGCACCCCATTTCAAATCTTTTGGGTTGTCAGTTATCAAAGTAAGTGTCATTTCATATCCTCCGTAACGAACTTTATCGATGTTAAAATAGACCACTGCTAAATCATAAGTGTTTGCTAAGGATTCTGTTCCGAATTGAACGGCTGTTTCTTGATTAAGAAAGTTCATCCAATAACTTTTATTCGTATCTCCAGGACTTTGATCTCCAAGCATAAGTAAGGTGTATGGATTTTTTTCTTCCGCTAATGCTTCTTTATAATTTTTAGAATGGATGACTTTCAATCCAAAGCGTTCTCTTTTTTTATTGATCTCTTGTCCCCAAAATTTATTACTCATAGGCATTCCTAAACCAAAGGCTTTTCCATCAAATTGAGAGGCTTGACTGGTAATTAACCATTCCCAATTACCGTAATGTCCACCGATTAAGATTACGCTTTTTTGCTTTTTTAATAAATCATTAACTACTTTAGGATTAGTAATTTTAAATCGTTTACTTAATTCTTTTTTAGATATCGTAAGATTTTTAATTCCCTCTATAATCACCTGACTTAAGTGAAGATAAAAGGCTTGCATGATAAATTCATGTTCTTTCGCTGTCTTTTCTGGGAAGCTCTTTTGAATATTTGATTTGACTACTTTTTTCCTGTAAGAAATTACATAGTAACACATAAAATAGATAATAGGACTGAGTCCATATAAGAGATACAAGGGCAAGTAGGAAAGGGGCAAGACGAAAAGATAATATATGATTCTATTCATTCGGCTTATATTTTTCTTTCCAATTTCTTTCTATAGATTTTCCAATTTCTTGTTCTTTTGCGCTACTTCCAGCTTTAAAGAAATTCTTACCAATCAATTCTTCCGGTAGAAATTCTTGTTCCTTGAAATTATTTGGATAATCATGCGAATAAAAATAACCTAAGCCATAACCCAATTCTTTCATGAGTGCAGTGGGAGCATTTCTTAAAGGTAATGGTACGCCTAAATCACCAGTTTCTCTTACCGTTTCCTGTGCTTTATTGATCGCCATATAGGAAGCATTACCTTTTGGTGATGTTGCTAAATAAAGCGTACATTGAGACAAGATTATTCTAGCTTCAGGAAATCCAACTGCTTCAACAGCTTGAAAACAATTAGTCGCAATTAATAAGGCATTTGGATTGGCTAGGCCAATATCTTCAGAGGCAGAAATAATTAATCTTCTTGCAATAAATTTTGGGTCTTCGCCACCTTCAACCATTCTTGCTAACCAATATACAGCAGCATTAGGATCGCTTCCGCGAATAGATTTTATGAAGGCTGAAATAATATCATAGTGTTGTTCCCCATCTTTATCATAACGAACTAAACTTTGCTGTGCATTTTTATGGACAACTTCATCGTTAATTTCTATTGTATCTGCATTTTGAAAAGTACTTACAATAATTTCAAAAATGGTTAATAGCTTTCTAGCGTCTCCGCCGGATAAAAGGAGCAGCGCGTTGAGCTCCGTTAATTTAAATGTCTTTGTTTTAAGGAAAGTGTCCTTTTCAATCGCTCTTTGGAGTAAAAGGATTAAATCTGTTTTTGTGTGTTCTTTTAAGGTATAAACTTGGCATCGCGACAATAAAGCGGAAATGACTTCAAAAGATGGGTTTTCTGTTGTAGCCCCAATTAAGGTGATAGTCCCTTTTTCAACAGCACCAAGGAGTGAGTCTTGTTGGGATTTTGAGAAGCGATGTATTTCATCAATAAAAAGTATCGTTCCTTTCTCTTGAAACATTCCGGCATTTTCAACACGCTGAATTACTTCGCGCACATCTTTCACGCCTGAAGAGATAGCTGATAAGGATTGAAAGGGTCTGTTTAGGTGTTGTGCAATAAGGTAAGCCAAGGTAGTTTTTCCCACACCTGGAGGTCCCCAAAGGATCATTGATGGAACCATCCCCCCATCTAAGGCTCTTCTCAGGGAAGCATCTTTCTTCAATAAATGATCTTGACCGATATAGTCATCCAAAATAATTGGACGCATGCGTTCGGCTAAAGGGGCATTTTGAATCATGATGTAAATTTAAGCGGTATCTTTAAGTATCCAATAAATTTGGAGAAAAAAAAAGAGAGGCCAATGACCTCTCTTTTTTTTATTTAGAATGTGAGATTACTCTCCTTTTTCCATTTTAGCTTTCAATGCAGACAAGGCATCTAAATCTCCCAAAGTTGATTTCTCAGAGTTTTGGTTGTTAGCTTTAACTGCTTGATCTGTATTAGAAGGAGCCTTCTTAGTAGAAGCACTCTTAGTTGCCTTCGCAGCATTTGTTGATGATGCAGACGGTTTGTCTTCACCTTCTTCAAATAAACGCGTATGAGAAACAACAATCTTCTTAGATTCTTTATTGAATTCAATTACTTTGAAATCTAAAGTTTCCTCAAGACCAGCATTGGTTCCGTCTTCTTTCTTCAAGTGCTTAGCAGGACAAATCCCTTCAACACCATAAGGAAGCGCAACAATACCTGATTTATCTTTCATTTCGATAATGGTACCTTGATGAATAGATCCTTCTGCGAAAGTAGATTCAAATACATCCCATGGATTCTCTTCTAATTGTTTG
>CANJQZ010000210.1 GCA_947476515.1 Flavobacteriales bacterium | reverse complement strand
ATTAAAGAAATGAATAGTCCAAATGTTATTGTCAAAATTTTATTCATAACTTCTATTTTTTTAATGATAAATTAAAAATTTTGTTCTATGTCAAATTGTTCTAGATAATCAGCAACCCTGCGGACAAACTGTCCACCAAGAGCACCATCAACTACCCTGTGATCGTAGGAGTGCGATAAAAACATTTTATGACGAATTCCAATAAAATCTCCTTCAGGTGTTTCAATTACTGCAGGCATTTTTCTTATTGCTCCAACAGCCATAATCGCCACTTGGGGTTGATTGATAATTGGAGTTCCCATTACATTTCCAAAGGAACCAACATTGGTCATGGTGTAAGTTCCGCCTTGAACATCTTCCGGTTTTAGTTTATTGTTTCTTGCATTATTTGCCAGCTGATTCACTGCTTTTGTCAAACCAATCAAATTTAATTGATCTGCATTTTTAATTACAGGAACGATAAGGTTACCAGAAGGTAGTGCTGTGGCCATTCCAATATTTATATCTTTCTTTTTGATAATCGTCGTTCCTGATACAGAAACATTAATCATTGGAAAATCTTTAATTGCTTGCGCAATTGCTTGAATAAAAATGGGGGTGAAGGTAATATTTTCCCCTTCTCTCTCAAAAAACTTCTTTTTAACTTTATTTCTCCAATTTACGATATTAGTTACATCTGCTTCCACGAAAGAAGTAACATGTGGCGAAGTGTGCTTTGACATAACCATGTGATCAGAGATCAGCTTGCGCATACGATCCATTTCAATGATTTCATCTGTTCCACTTGCAAAAACCATTGGAGGTTTTGGTACTGATGGGGTAGGGATTGTTGGCGTACTTGCAGCTACAGCAACTTGTACATTAGGCGCCGAACCTCTATTTTCTAAATAAGAAATCAAATCTTTTTTAGTTACTCTACCTTCTAAGCCTGTACCAGAAATGCTATTCAATTCCGAACTACTCAGTCCTTCTTTCTGAGCAATACTTTTAACCAATGGTGAGTAGAAGCGATCTCCTGAATTGAAATTTTGTTGATTTTCAGTTGGAGTGATGACCTCCTCGATTATTTTTGTTTCTACAGCTGCTGCAATTGGTGTTTCAGCAATAACAGGAGCACTTGTGGCTGCTGCTACCGCATTCGAGTCTGTTGATATAATGGCAATTACATCTCCAACTTGCGCTACCTGATCTTTTTCAAATAAACATTTTATAAGCGTTCCAGCTGCTTCAGATGGTAATTCATTGTCCACTTTATCAGTAGCAACCTCTACCAAAGGCTCATCCATAGCAACTTGGTCACCTGGTTGTTTTAGCCAATTTGTAATTGTTGCCTCTGTTACGCTCTCACCCATTTTGGGAAGTCTGATTTCTATTTCAGCCATCTTAAATATTCATTTATTTGAGTGTAAAATTAGTCAAAATGTTAGATATAACAAGAATTATTAAACACGATCCAAATTTTTCCAATGCTTCATCAGAATGCCTAAATCTTTCAATAATGAATAATCTCTTGAGTAAATTAAATTTACTTTATCCATATTCTCATTTGGAAGGCCCAAATTTCCATCCATTGGATTTAATATTCCTTTCCTAAGTTGAGGTAAATTAGTGTCTTTCACCTCTTCATTTCTATAAAAACCGACGAGTGTTTTGTTTCCTATTATGAGTTGCAATTGATTCTTTAAAAATTGTTTTTTGTCGTTAAATAGAAATATAAGAATGGGCGATAATGCTAAAGCAAGTACTGCAAAAAGAACATCGAGTAATCTTTTAGATCGTAAGGTACTAGTTCTGTTCAGAGTACTGATGTTTAGCACATACATTTCACCACTGTTATCAATGGAATTACTTCCAATGATAAATTGGGCATCTGGTTGTGCAATTTTAAAATCAATTTCTTCAGATTTTACATCACCCATAATTTGAATAATCTGCCTGGCACTGATATCTTTTGCACAGAAAATCAATTCATCTATTTTTAATTCTTGAATTACTTTTTCAATTTGGCGTAAATCCCCTATTGCTCCGGTAAAATGTTCGTGAACTGCCACTGCAGAAACCGATGATATGGCACTAAAAGTTTGATGTAATAAGCGCTCCACTCTTTTGACTTCTTCTTCATCTCCAATGATGAGGAATTTTCGTTTAACTTTTCTATTCAGTTGCCAACCTTTTCCACTCAGAAGGTTTTTAAGTAATCTATTTAATATATTCCACAGAAAATACCAAAGGCCACCAATGAGTACATACAATCTAGAAAATTGAAGTTCTTTCGGCAACAAGGCATATAAAATAAGAATGAGTCCAGTTCCAATAATTACACCCTTCAATTGTTTACTTACCCTAAAAGGTTCGTCAAAAGCTCCACAAAGTAAATAACTTAGGGTCCAAATGATAAAATAGGTGGGTATCATCAGTTGGTAAGCTGCTTGTGGAAAGGTGATTTCTCGTTGTTGCCATTGATAGGTTAGTGCAAAAAGCCCAAGAAGCAGTATCGCAGATTGAATTATAATAGGACCGAAAAATTTAATAAAGCGTTGTACAATCGCTATTCCTGCGCGTAAATAGATGGCAGCATTAATTGCTAAGGAAAACAATGAGGCGTTCTGTTGTGAAAAATGTTTTTTAGCAAAAATCACCATGGCCCGATAAAAAACAAATACATAATTCACAGAACTCTTCTTGGTGCTTTCTCCCTTGTAATGAATAATGCTTGTTTGAGGGAAATATAAATTTTTGAATCCTGCCTTTTGAATTCTGTAAGAAAGATCAATATCTTCTCCATACATGAAAAAGGTTTCATCTAAATAACCAATCTCTTCCAGTACCTCTTTACGCATGCACATAAATGCTCCACTGAGTATATCAATTTCATGTTCTTCCATTTCAGGAAGGTAGCTCAGATGATAACGACCAAAGCGTTTTGATTTCTTAAAGAGTTTTGAAAATCCAAATATTTTATAGAAAGCAACTGCTGGAGTTGGTAATCCTCTTTTAGATTCAGGCAGAAAAATTCCTTTTCCATCAACCATTCGAACGCCTAATCCACCGATATTTTGATCTGCTTCCATGCGTTGAAAAACAAGACTTAATGTTTGTTCTTCAATCACTGTGTCCGGATTCAGTAAGAGTATGTATTTTCCTGAAGCTAATGCAATGGCTTGATTGTTGGCTTTTGCAAAACCTAGGTTTTCTTTGTTTTCAATTCTTTTAATATTTTGAAATTTTCTTTCCAGCATTGACATGGAGCCATCAGAACTATTATTGTCAACTACAAAAACTTCGATATTTAATTTTTGCCGGGCTTTTTCAACTGAGTTCAAGCATTGCTCGAGAAAAAACTCAACATTATAATTAACGATGATAATACTTAAATCAAAACTATTTGGATTCATTTTCATTTTATGGCAATACAAGAAATTTCAATTATGGCATCTAACGGAAGTCTTGCTATTTCTATTGTTTCTCTTGCTGGTGGAATAGTATTAAAATAAGTTCCATAAACAGCATTCATATCTTGAAAATCTCCCAAATCTTTCATAAAGATAGAGCATTTTACCACATCGTCAAATCCCATATCAGCGGCATTTAATAGCGCCCCTAAATTTTCCATTACCTGTTGGGTCGCTGCTTTTATATCATCATTAATTAATTTCCCTGTCGTTGGATTCAAAGGAACTTGTCCGCTGATGTACAAGGTATTATTTTTTAATATCGCAGGACTATAAGGACCAATCGGTAAAGGTGCTTGAGGTATTTGAATGGAAATTTTACTCATTTTATTTTTTATTATTTTTTTCAAATTTACTTTATTCTCTTT
>CANJQZ010000209.1 GCA_947476515.1 Flavobacteriales bacterium | reverse complement strand
TAGGGTGGGGACCACTGAGTTTAAACTGATCCCATGCTGCTACAATGCGTGATTGCGCCATTAATGTATCGTAGAAAACTGGTGAGGTATAATCAAAACCCCAGTCGGTTACTCCGATATAAACATTTTTTCCGGTATATCCTTGTGGTAAACCAATGCCTTGTTGAACACTGTCAGCATGCATATCTTTAACAGCTTTATCAAGTTGATTGTTGATTTTTGATGCAATTGATAAATAGGAAATTCCTTGAATTTGGTCAATTGAGGCCAAATCATCTAGTTTGATTTTAACACTTACAATAGAAGAAATTGGCTTTCCAACAATAATTGATTTGTTTTGAAAGTATCCTTTGTTAAAATCATTATTAATCTTACCCAAAAAAGAAAGATAAAAATCGTCCCCTATTTTATTGATCGGATATTGCTTAAGAACCTCTGATTTTTTATCCAGTTGATTGAAACTGTAAATGATGTTTTTTAAATCATCGCGATCACTCGCACTTATCTTAACTTGTCCAAAAACAGAAGAGAAAATACTTAGATAAAAAACACAAGAAAAGACAAATAACTTCATATATGCTCAAAAATAGCCATTTTATGCTGATTTTCACTAAGAAATTCGTTAAAAAAGCTCAAATTATGCACATCGAAAAGTGTATAAGAAATAGAATTATCTTATTTCAAATAAAGCGTTCATCGACTTTCTTGCTTTTTTTATTTTGCTGTACGCATCATCTTCCGATCGGTATCCTATTGGACAAGCCAGTACACTGTGTAAATTTTGATCTTTTAGATTCAGTATTCTGTCGAACTCTGATTTGCTAAACCCTTCCATTGGAGTAGCGTCTATATGTAATACTGCACAAGTATGTAGCAATTGCCCTAAGGCGATATAAGCTTGCTTATCATTCCAGATCTGCATATTTTCCTCTGACATTTTTTCAATTGACCCTTTGATTTGAGTTCCAAATCCAACCAGTTTTTCAACTTCTATTTCACGCGTATCCGCAAGTAATTTTACATGATCATCAACATCGTCGTGACTAATAGTATTTAAGGCGCAAAGGACAATTAAATGAGATGCTTCACTGATTTGGGCCTGGCCGAAAGCTGCTTTTTGAAGTTCTAAACGAATAGATTCCGTTTTTACAATAATAAATTTTACGGGTTGTAAACCGTAAGAACTTGGAAATAATCTTAGTGCTTCACAAATCAATTGAAAGTCAGCATCGCTTACTTTTTTTGTGGAATCAAATTTCTTGGTTGCGTATCGATTATTTAAATCGTGTAATAATTTCTCTCTCATATTTAAAATTCCATTGGGACTTCTATGACTAATAGTCTTCCTGATTTTATTGACTCTATGGTTACTTTATTTGTTTTAGAAACACCAACAGCATCTCTTTGTTTTAGGATTTCATCATTTATTTTTTGCTCCCCTTCTATATTCATGATATAAACACCATTTAGCTCACTTTTTAGGGAATAATTGATTTCTTTTTTTTCGTCTAAATCAATAATCGAAATCCATGCGTCTTGATGAATCCAAGTTCCTTGGTCTTCTTTTGATGGAGATACTAATTGAAGGAATTGATTTTTAGCCTCCTTGATATCGTACTGGATTTGATCATACCTAGGTTCGACTTGTTGTTTGTTTGGGAAAATCCAAATTTGAAAAAGGTTAATTTCTGCTGTCAACGAGTCATTAACTTCGCTGTGATAGATTCCTTTTCCTGCACTCATTACTTGAACTTCTCCGGCGTTTATAACTTCAGTATGGCCCATACTGTCCTCGTGTCTTAGGGCGCCTCTTAATGGAATCGTGATGATTTCCATATTGTCATGAGGATGTTTTCCGAAACCTTGTCCTCCAGTTACGATATCATCGTTGAGTACTCTCAGTGCTCCGAAGTGCATGCGGTGGCGATTCTGCCAAGAGGCAAAACTAAAAGAATGTTTCGCTTTTAACCAACCATGGTTGGCATAACCTCGAGTGTTTTCTGCGTGAAATTCTGTTATCATTTTAATTTTTTTTCAAAGCTATCTCCTTTATTTGTTTTAAAACTAATTTGTTTCAAAAATTATTTAATTCAATAACTTATGTTAATACATTTTCAAGCGCAAGGCATCGCATGTTAAATAAATTGCGAAATTCGTTTTATGGTACTAAGTAGATTTTGGCTCGTAATTTTTATTTCCTCTATTCTTTTTATAGTAATAGGGATGTTCACTTCACAGCATTATTCAGTAGATTTTGTTCTTAATGGGGAGAAAGAAGATCCAGTACTTATTGGTGAACGCTATCTAAATTCGTTTCCAAAAGATCTTCAAGACAGTATCAAGGCTGCTCCCGAGCAATCGTTTATTGTGAACAAATGCACAACTGATGCGGATACTACTTATCAGTATAAAAATAAAAGTGTTCAAATTTTTAGTGGGGTCCAAAAATCTGATGGACTATTACCCACTTGTAAGAATAGTTTATTGGATTTAATCATTCCATTGATTGCTTATCTGGCCTTTTTCTGTGGGATTATGCAATTGCTAATTGACTCTGGAGCTGCAGAAAAGCTTGCTAAATTTTTGAGTCCCGTATTTGTGAAAGTATTTCCAAGTATTCCCAAAAACCATGAGTCTATTTCCTACATGACGCTCAATTTTGCCGCGAATTTCCTAGGTTTAGATTCTGCGGCGACGCCATTTGGATTAAAGGCAATGCAGAGTTTACAAGAATTAAATCCGGATAAAGAAAAAGCAAGCGACGCTCAAATCATGTTTATGTGTTTGCATGCTGCAGGTTTAACCTTAATTCCAACCTCCATCATTGGATACCGTGCCGCTGAAAATGCAAGTAATCCAGCAGATGTAATGTTGCCTTGTATCATCACTTCTTTCGTAGGAACCATTGCAGCTTTTATAATCGTAGGGATTCGGCAAAAGGTTAATTTTAAAAGTGCAGCGCTCATTGCTACTTTAATGGCTTTGGTTGCGGGAATTGTTGGCTTGTTGTTTTATGTCAATCATTTAGATTTGATTTCTAAAAATTATTTTACTGGTAATTTATCTGGTCTGTTACTGATCGCTATTATTGGTTTCACCTTGATTTTTTCCTTTGCTAAGGAGAAGAAATTTCAAGAAAAGGAAACCACTATTTTTGATGCTTTTGTTTCTGGTGCACAGAATGGTTTGAAAACAGGGGTTACTATTTTTCCTTATGTTTTGGGCATGTTGGTTGCCATTTCGTTGTTCCGAAATAGTGGATTGTTTGAAATTATTAGCGCATGGATTTCACAAGGATTTGGATGGCTTGGCGTAACAAAACAAGTAACTGATTCACTTCCTGTTGCTATGCTAAGACCTTTTAGTTCCGGTGGATCTCGTGGATTTATGATTGATGCCATGAGAAATTACGGTCCTGATTCTTTTACCGGACGATTGAGTTGTATTTTTCAATGCAGCGCTGAAACAACCTTTTATGTAATTGCAGTTTATTTCGGTTCTATTAATGTAAAGAATACCCGCTATACGCTTGGTTCTATGCTACTGGTTGACTTGATTTGTGTCATTACAGCAATTCTAGTAGCTACCTGGTTTTTTTAATTTAATCGATTAGTATGTTTGGATTTTTTAAAAAATCATCACCCAAAAAGGAAGCTAAAAAAACAATTGAATTGAAGTCCATTCAATACGAGGCTAAAATTGTATTGGCCTGGGCAAAAGCAATTGAGGGAGATCAAGTAATTCAACTGGGTTTGAAAGAAATGGGATATCCAGAACTTTTTCATGCTACTGAAGCCATTTATTTAAGACAAAATTCTCGTGATTGGTTGATAGAAAATGGATTCGCTCATTTAATGGCTTTGATCAATGCAGCGGAAGGTCTTGTTCCGGCTCAG
>CANJQZ010000208.1 GCA_947476515.1 Flavobacteriales bacterium | reverse complement strand
ACATCAAATTTCACCTCAAAAGAATTAATTCAAGGATTAAAAAATAGCTGGCAGAGAATTGAAAATGAAACATACTCTTTAAATAATACTGGTGAAAATTTTAAAGAAAGAATTAACTTAATTCAGCTTGAACTAGACCTGCTGAACAAAAAGGATGTCATTGACGGATTGTCCATTAAAGAGTTTTTAATCCTAAGTAAAGGATTAGATATAGAGAAGATGCCTTATGAAAGCGATTTGCCTTCTCTGAGTTCATGGATGCAACATAAAAAAACAATTCAAGAAATTCCGCCTAGAATATTGGAGTTTATTGCTCCCTTAAAATCTAATTTTGATTTCAAAAGTCAGATACAAAATTTTGATAAAACACTTAAGCAACTCATTTCTGATTTAGATCAAATCAAGGCGATTTTTAAATGTTCGACCATTGAAGACCTATTAAACTTACAAGAAAAATCAACGATTAATCATCGATTTTCAAGTGCCTTATATCAAAAATACCTGCCATTAATCACAAAGAATAAAGACAAGTTTTTAAAATTAAAGGTTAAGTTTCTAAGCAAAGAGAAAGCACTTTTAAGAAAAGAAAGTCAATTGACCCATTGGTTAATCTTGCCTAGCCCACTAGAAATTGAGGTATTAATTGAGAAGCATAGCAAAAAAGGATTTTTAGCGGGCTTAGCATGGAAAAAAGAAAAGAAAAAGTGGTTCAGAACTCCTCAAATTGAGTTTGATTCGGCATTGAAATCAATTTTAGAGTATGCCAAAGAAAAAGAAAGTTTTGAAAATATTTGTGAGGCTTTAATCAGTATTGGAGTTGAAAATCCGGACAAGGATATTGAGATTATCTCTGGACTATTACATGGTGGTAGTTCCGATAATTGGGAGCAATTTGATCAATGGGATGAAACTGAAAAGACATCGTTGCGCAGTAATTTTCAATTAATAAATAGAGCATTGCAATTTTTGCAAAGCAACTTCAATTTTAAAAAAAAGCAGGAATTATTCCCCTATCTGAGAGACCTTCTAGATATTATTCCACTAATTATTTCTCATTCCAATCAAATTACTGAATTACCTCAAGAAATCTTGTGCAGTATCAAAAAAGAAGCTGATGTATCAAGAACAGAACAACTCATATTAAAAAAAGCCTGGGTAAATTTTATGGGTAATTACCCGAAATTTAGCGCTCATAATGCAAGTCAATTTCTATCAAACTGTATTAGTTTAACAAGTGTCTTACAAGCTGAATCAAGAGAATTGGTTGCGTATATTTTACAGGAGCAACAAGTTAAATTTAAATATTATCAGCAATTAATTGAAACGCCTAACACGAAATTAAAAGAAGACGAAATATCACTTAAAAAAATCTTAAAAAAAGGCAAGGCAATTTTAGTAAAAGAATTTGGAAAGCAACGAAATCATCAATCCATTAGAATATTGTGTGCTGGAGAAGCAGCGCCATGGATTCAATTATTAAAACCATTATGGTTAACGAATCCTACTCAATTAGCAAGTAATCTACCCTTAATACCAGAGCAATTTGATTTGGCAATTGTAGATGAAGCGAGTCAAATAAATTTAAGTCATGCCATTGGAACCTTATACAGATCCAAAAGAATATTAATTGCTGGGGACAGTCAACAAATGGCGCCGAGTCAGTTTTTTAAGCAACGAAATGATGACGCTCAAAGCTTGCTTCACAAAGGAAGTTATTACTTTAAGAACCTTGTTTTGAAGAATCACTATCGCAGTGAGCATCCTGCCTTAATCTCCTTCTCTAACAAACACTTTTATAACAATGAGTTGGTTGCCTTTCCATCCATTAAACAAGAAAAACAACCCCTTGTTTTACATTATATTGAAAATGGAATCTATACCGAAAGACAAAATCAAAATGAAGCAAAAGAAATTGTTCGCTTTATTCAACCGCTTTTAAAAAACGAAAAAGAAAAACTGGGCATTGTTGCCTTTTCACTTTCGCAATTGTCTTGTATTTTGAATCAATTTAGTGCTCGAGAACAACTACTTATCCAAGATAGAATTGACAACGATACTTTATTTTTTAAATCATTGGAGAATGTTCAGGGAGATGAATGTGATCAATTGGTTATTAGTTTTGGGTACGGTAAAAATATAGAAGGTCAGTTTGACATGCGATTTGGACCAATAAATGAAAAAAATGGAGATAAGCGTTTAAATGTATTATTCTCAAGAGCAAGAAAAAAGATTGATTTTTTCACCTCGGTTAAAAGCGGAGACTTTAATATGCAGACGAATAACGCAGTAATTTTATTAAAAAAATGGCACTTCATGTTGGAGCAAGCGTTAGAAGTGCTTCCAATCAATCAAAATCCCTTCAACATCAATAAAAACATAATATCAATGGAAAATTGGGCGCATTGTTCGCCTGAAGCCATGGATGTATTTGCCATTACCAACACCCTTAAAAATAGAGAATGGGTATTAGAGGTGTGTGAGTAATTGACTATTTTTCGGGTACAGGATCATGCCCGTGCCCTCCCCTTGGATGACATTTTGAAATACGCTTCAATCCCAGCCAAGTTCCTTTGATAGGTCCCCAAACTTTTATTGCTTCTAACATATAACTCGAACATGTTGGAGTAAAACGACAAGATGGGGGAAATAATGGGGAAATAATCAATTGATAAAATCTAATTAAAAACACTGGAGGCCAACTCATTATCTTTAAAATAGATTTTTTCATAAAACAAAGATAATAGATTCAACATTTTGTTGTGTTTAAAAATGATGTACCCTTAAAATAGATCTGCAGTTAAATAATTAATTTTAGTTTTTATTTTAAAAATGGCACTTCAAAAAACAATATTATTAATTACGGTTTTATATTCCATCACATGCCAAGCGCAAAAATGGGATCAGGAAAAAATAACGGTAACCAAGGCAAATGTTTCCAGCAAAATAATGACTGCGGAATCTATCTTTGAAGAGCGATGGGATGGCTTAGCACAAGCGCAATTTTGGAAAGAGATAATGCTTTTATCTCCAGACTCTTGTATCATCAATGTAGCAAGCAGTAGGAAGATTCTTAAAAAAATGTCAAATCATGATTGGGAAAGACAAACTGAGGTCGAAAAAAATGATTTAAAAATACAATTAAAAACATCCCATAACATTGCTTTGGATGAACGCATTTATATCACCATTGGAAAAAGTGATTTTTACAAATTTCACGAGGTTTATCCTTCATTAGCCAAAGGTGTCGCTGCTTTTGAAAATGCGGGTGTAGATCCATGGTACGCACAATCGATTCTATTAATTGAAAGCCCAGGTCAGCTTCAAAAGTCAGTTGCTGGCGCCTATGGTGCTTTTCAATTAATGCCCGGAGTAGCAAGAACTTATGGTTTAGTAGTCAACTCCACTCAGGATGAGCGAAAAGATTTTAATAGAAGTGCCTATGCTGCAGCTCAATTAATTTCTAAAGTTTGTATTCCAGAAGCAAAGCACATTTTGGATAGACATCAATTATCCTATGTTGAATCAGATTTGTGGTTCCGATTGTTTGTCTTACATGTATATCATGCAGGAGCGCAAAATGTTGCAGCTGTGGTTGATAAAATAAAACCTGTGGAAGGTTCAAAAGCATTAATTCAAACGATGTGGTGCACAACAGCAGCTAGCTTTGGAAACAACTCTCAAAATTATAGCCAATTAGCACTTGCAGCACAATTGATTTTAAATGATTTGATTTATCATGATTGCGATGATATCATTCACTGCTCGTCTAAATGATCTGGACTAAATTTTAGCGAAAGTGAATTGACGCAATGTCTTGTGTTTTTATCTGTAAATCCTTCACCAAAAAACACATGACCAAGATGACCTTTACAATTGGAACAAACTATTTCTGTTCGTTTACCATCTTT
>CANJQZ010000207.1 GCA_947476515.1 Flavobacteriales bacterium | reverse complement strand
CTCATGATTCCAGGAATCTTTGGGTGGATATCATCGGAAAGATAGGTAGTGTCAACTCTCGGGTAACTTACAAGTTTTTTCTCATATAAGCTTTGAATGATATTCAGCGTCTCTTCTGCACTGAAACTGTAAATTTTATTCCCATCAACTTGAAGTGAGGTTAAATCAAACAATCTTGGTTGTCCTTCTTTTCCTTCCTTTTGTTCGAAAGAGGTGATTTCAAAGGGTTTATTTTCTATATATTCTAGACCTTTTAGTGCTTTTTCTTCACTTTTCAATCGTTCGATTTGACAAAGAAATTCTGTCTTGCGGTAAATTGTTTTTAGTTCCCAATATTCAGAAGACTTGAAGGCATTAATTTCTTTTTGACGCAATACAATCATAGCCAAAGTTGGCGTTTGAACGCGTCCAACAGAAAGTGTCATTTTATCTTTCCCGTATTTCTTGGTATAAAGTCGCGTTCCATTGATGCCTAAAATCCAATCACCTACAGCGCGAGAATTACCGGCTGCAAACAAATTGTCAAAATCTTTAGCGTCTTTTAGTTTTTTAAAACCTTCTTTAATGGCTTCTTCTGTCAGAGAGGAAATCCAAAGTCGTTTTACAGGAACCTTGCATTTTGCTTTAATCAACACCCAGCGCTGAATTAATTCTCCTTCTTGTCCAGCATCACCACAATTGATAACTTCTTCAGCCTGAGCAACGAGTTGTTCAATTATTTTAAATTGTTTTTTGGCTCCAGCATCATTTTTTAGTTTGATGCCAAATTGAGGTGGAATAATGGGTAAATCTTCTAATCTCCAGTATTTCCAATTGGAATTGTAATCTTCAGGATCTTTTAAAGAGCATAAATGTCCAAAGACCCATGTAACGCAATACCCATTTCCCTCTAAGTAGCCTTCCCTTCTATTGGTTGCTCCTAAAATTTCCGCTAAATCTCTCGCTACACTTGGTTTTTCCGCTATACAAAGTTTCATGAATTGAATACCATTTTAAGCTTCAAATTTAGAATAAAAAACAAGCGATAAAAGCAGCTCTAGATTTTATTTATCAACGATTTTCGCTTCCAATTTATTTATTAAAAGCATTTAATCCTTTCGTTAAAAAAGCCTTATATTCTTCAATGTTTGGAGTATAACCAATGGTTTCTGTTAGATCGTTACCTTCATGATCAATAACCACATACAAGGGCTGCTGAAAACGCTGGTATTTTTCAATTTGCAAATCTGCCCATTTGTTACCAACGGTTTTAATCATACCATTTTTCTTTGAAAAACGAATTTCAGATTTTGGTAAAGGCGTTCTGTCATCACAATATAAACTTACAATCACAAATTTCGTTTGTAATGTGGATCTGATTTCATCATTTGTCCAAACGGTTGATTCAGTTTTTCTACAATTTTGACAAGCATGCCCTGTAAAGTCTAATAAAATTGGTAAGTTTTTCTTCTTCGCATATTCTGTTCCCGTAATTAAATCATGAAATACCAAGATGGAACCATCACCCACTGGATGCATTTCTGCTGCAAAGGCATCACTGATAGAATCTTTTTCAAATCCAGTATCTAATCCACCATTAACATATCTAAAATTGTCTTCTGAATGGGTTCTTGGAGGTGCGATCCCGTCAATTAATTTCAAAGGTGCACCGAACATTCCTGGTAATAAATAAACAGAAAAAGTAAGAGCAACCAAAGCAAACATAAATCTTGTAACACTTAATTTCTCAATAGGCGAATCATGTGAGAACCTTAGTTTCCCCAGTAGGTAAATCCCCATCACTAAGAATAAAACAAACCAAATACCAACAAACCACTCCCGTGATAAGATGCCCCAATGGTATGCCAAATCAACACTAGATAAAAACTTCAATGCAAGTGCTAATTCAGCCAATCCTAAAACTACTTTTACTGAATTCAACCATCCACCAGATTGTGGTAAAGAGTTCAACCAGCCTGGGAAAATTGCAAATAGAGTAAATGGAATTGCCAAAGCTAAAGAGAAACCTGTCATTCCAATTGCTGGCGTGAAGTACGAACCAGTTGTAGATGCGGTAACCAATAAACTTCCAATAATGGGGCCTGTACAAGAAAAAGAAACCAATCCGAGGGTAAAGGCCATAAAAAAGATGCCTAGAAATCCTCCTCGGTCAGCTTGTTTGTCCATTTTATTTACCCAAGAAGCAGGCAATTGGATTTCGAAAGCACCCAAAAAAGAAAAAGCAAAGAGGACGAATATTCCAAAAAACAAGAGGTTCATCCAAACATTTGTTGATAGATCATTCAATCCAAGTGGACCGGTAGCGGCTGTAAATGCCACACCAAATGTCACATATATTAAAATGATTGATACTCCGTAAACCAATGCTTTAAAAATTCCTTCTCTTCTGGTTTTTGATTGTTTTGTAAAAAAGGTAACGGTCATTGGAATCATTGGAAACATGCACGGTGTGATTAAGGCCACCAATCCCGCTAAAAATCCCGCAATAAAAATCACCCAATTGGATTCCTTTTTCACTGGCTTTTCTTTTTTGATTTCTGCCTGTTTCATCTGAGTAGTAGATGATTTCACCACATTTTTTTCAACAGAAGAATCATTTTTCAAAGTATCTACATCAGCACTGGGTAAAAATCCTTTTGCTTTAACTTTTCCTGCTAAATCGAAAGGTGGGAGACATCCATTTTCGTCGCAAAGCTGAAAAAATAAATCAAAATCAATGTTGAATTCCTCAGCGCTCAAAACCTCAATTTTTTGTTTGAAGATGGCTTTTTTTTCGAAGTACATGGACACCCATTCTCCGTCTAAATGTTTCATTGCTGCCATTGTTTCAAATGGGCCGCCTATAGTTTTTATTTTAGCGTTTTTGCGCACTTTAAATTCAGGAACAATTCCTGTAAAGTCTGCTTTTGATGGATCGTGTTTTAATGAAAAAATATGAAATCCCTCTACTATTTTTGCTTGATAAACAATGTTTGCGTGTGTTTCATCAATTTTCTCTAAGGAAAAATTCCATTTAATATGTTCGTCCATTAGGCTATTTTGGGCTTGAATGGAGGCGCTGCAAAAAAGTAGTAAAAGACTAAAAAATATAGATTTCATTATAGCTGATTTATTGAATTGTAATAGTAAAAGGAACCTCAATAGGAGGAAGGCATTTGGTTTCGTCGCAAACCATGTAAAAAACTGAACCACTTATTTCTGATGTATTTTTAATTTTCAACTGCTGGGATGCTTGATACTCTTGCTCAAATAAATACACCTTGGATTCAAAATTAGGGTCGTAAATTTCATGTGGCACCATATTTTCTTCAAATACACCAATTGGCTTTACGCCTTGAGTCTTATTAACGGTTAATACCGTAGCTACTGGACCGGAATTAGGGTCTGTTTTCTTTGAGTAAATATGCCAAGTAGGATCTATTTTCCCATTGGCAATTACTTTGTGATGTACTTTATCATATGAAAATTTCCAACTCACATGATTTTGAGAAAAAACAACAATTCTTAAAAAAATGGATAGCAGTGTAAGTGTTAATCTAACCTTCATGCATCAAAATTAAAGTTTAATTTCAATTAATCGATTAATTGGCACCCATACTCCTCCTTTTAGACAGATAAATTTAGTGCCTGCTGCCCAAATTGTTGTGTCAACACGCTTAATCCCATCATCATCTTGAAAAATTATAGAAACTTTAGAATGATGCGAATTTCCAAGTATGGTAGCGTCCTTGATTTGCGACAACAATTCAGGATGTTGCTTAGACATCATCTCTTGCTTAAAGGTGCAAGCAGTGATTGCTTCTTTCTCTATTATGCATATTTCTTCTGTCATATCGCTTGAATTTATTTCCTAATTTACAAAATTGAAATTAGAAAAACTATAAATTAAGTGAAAAATTAATTTATAGTTTCCAAGCCAAGCGTGGGTCTGCTGAAATGGAATCGCTTCCTTT
>CANJQZ010000206.1 GCA_947476515.1 Flavobacteriales bacterium | reverse complement strand
TTATTTTGTTGCCAATTGGTGAGGACCTCACTGGCGATAGTAGTTAAATTTAATCCGCTATATTCTTTGTATTGTTGAGACATTTCCATTTTGTTAGGAGCTCAAAAATAGCAAGAATAAAACAATTTTTACTGCTTGTTGGTTGAAAACTATTGAAATTACTAGCGCTATCCCAAGGACTTTCGTAATTTTGAAGAAAACTATCTCACATGAAATCTCTAACAGCACTATTAATTTTAATTACTGTAGCTTTTAATTCTAATGCTCAAGTCTATAAATTACCTGAATTAGGTTATTCTTATCAAGATTATGCGCCTTATATAGATGCAAAAACCATGGAGATTCATCATTCAAAACACCATCAAGCGTATGTAAATAATCTAAATAAAGCCATAGTTGGTACTGCAATGGAAACGCAATCTTTAATGGATTTAATGTTTTATGCCAGTTTTCGTTCGGATGTTGTAAGAAATAATGCGGGAGGTCATTTTAATCATATGCTATTTTGGGATAACCTCGCTCCTGTAGTTGCTCAAAAAGAAATCTCACCTGAATTGAGTTTGGCAATAACGGAACAATTTGGAGTATTAGACTCTCTTAAAGTAAAGTTGAATCAAGCTGCAATGGGAAGATTTGGTTCTGGTTGGGCTTGGTTGATGGTTACTCCAGATAAGAAATTAGCCATTTCTACAACTGCAAATCAAGACAATCCAATAATGGATGTTAGTAAGGAAAGAGGGATTCCAATTTTAGGAATTGATGTTTGGGAACATGCTTATTATTTAAGCTATCAAAATAAAAGGGCGGATTACTTAAGCGCTTTATGGTCGTTAACAAATTGGGGGTCAGTTTCTGCAAAATATGCCGAGGCAATTAAAGACTCTCTTTTAATTGAAATTGAAAAAGATTCTTGGCCTGCTTTAAAAGATTTTCATAAAGTAATGGCACAAACTTTTCATCCGTCTGAGTCTGGGAATTTACAACCTCTTAGAACTAGAAGCATTGAATTATTAACCAAGTCGATGCTATTAAGAACTTCTATCCCACCAAAAAGTTTAGATAAAAAAGAACTTCACGATGCCTTATCAAGATTAGAAAAAGCATGTTATTCCATTAATGAGCAGGTAAATAAAAATGCTAAAGATGCTGTTTTGACAAAAGCAATCTCTGGTGCTCATGATATATTTCATGAAGTGCAGGGACTTTGTCACGACTAACCCACATTTGTTAGGCCTCTTTTTTATTCTTAAAAGAGATGCCTTACCTTTGTATAAAATATAGGAAATGCGCTTTGAGTTAACGAAAGATTTTCTTGGATTAATTCGTGTGAAAATCGCGGAAAGAGATGAACTTTGGTTGGCAGAGAATGTCTTAGAATTGCATTATGCTGATGTTGCTGAAATTTTAGATAAACTTACTAATGATCAAGCAAAATTCATCTATTTTCTAGTCGATGAAGATACTCAGGCGGATATTCTAATGGAATTAGAAGAAGAAGTCCGCGATCGTTTTATTGCTTCTCTCTCTACTAAAGAAATTGCCGACCAATTAGAAAATTTAGATTCTGATGATGCCGCAGATATATTAGGGGAGTTGAGCAGCCGCCAAATACAGGAGGTTATCTCTCACATGGAGGATGATGAAGCAGCAGAAGATATTGTTGACCTTTTAAATTATGACGAAGATACAGCGGGTGGATTAATGCAAAAAGAGTATTTTCAGGCTCAGCTTGATTGGCCGGTAAATCGCGCCCTTCTAGAGTTGCGAAAGCAAGCTGAAGATGTTGAAAAGGTATATAATATATTTGTTGTTAATGAGTCTGATCAATTGGTTGGTGTCTTATCCTTGAAGCGTTTGCTCTTTGCTGGTGTTAAAACAAAAATCGCAGACCTATATCAATCCAAAAATATTATTTCAGTAAATACAAGTGATTCCGCTGAAGAAGTTGCAGATGTTATGGAAAAATATGATTTAGTTTCTGTTCCAGTAGTCGATTATCAGAAGAAACTTGTGGGTAGAATTACCCTAGATGATGTTGTAGAATATATTAAAGATGGTGCTGATAAAGATTTCCAATTTGCAACAGGTATTACAGAACCTCTAGAGAAAGATGCAAGTATTTGGCGCATTTCTCGAAAAAGATTACCTTGGTTAATCATTGGTTTGATTGGCGGTGCCTTTGGCGCTAAAGTATTATCGGGATTTGAAGGGGGGATAACCAAAATTCCGGCACTTGCATTTTTTATCCCAATGATTACCGCAATGGGGGGAAATGTGGGCGTTCAGTCTTCTGCGATTGTAGTTCAATCTTTAGCCAGAGGAAACAAAATGATGGGGGGTTATTTAAATAGAATATTAAAAGAATCATTGATTGGTATATTAAACGGTCTACTCTTATCCTCCACTATTTTTGTAATTGCCTACTTCATTGGAGATATAAAATTAGGCATGGTGGTGAGTGTCTCGTTATTGACGGTTATTATTTTCGCCTCTACCATCGGGACAATTATACCTTTACTTTTACATAAGTATAAGATTGATCCCGCTATTGCAACGGGTCCTTTTATTACAACCCTAAATGATGTTGTTGGTCTATTTATCTATTTTACTATTGGAATGTTGCTCTATGGCATGTAAGTCCAAGCAAAAATTTGTTGGGTTTACCCTCTAATATTACAGAAGACCTTATCTTTGAATAAAATTGAACCATCTAATGAGTTTACACGAACTGTCTGAACAAGAATTACAAAGAAGAGAATCACTTGAAAAATTAAGAGATTTAGGTGTTGAGCCATATCCTGCTGCCCTTTTTCCAGTAGATACCTGCGCATTAAAAATAAAAGAATCTTATCAAGAAGGCAAACAGATATGTATTGCAGGCCGAATGATGAGTCAACGCGTTATGGGAAAAGCTTCTTTTGCTGAATTGCAAGATGCAAGTGGAAGAATACAATTGTATATTAATAGAGATGAAATTTGTCCAGGTGAGGATAAAACACTCTACAATGAGATCTTTAAAAAACTATTAGATTTAGGGGACTTTATTGGAATCAATGGAACTTTATTCAAAACTCAAGTAGGTGAAATCAGCGTTCATGTTAAAGAATTAATCCTCTTAAGTAAGTCACTAAAACCTCTTCCATTACCCAAAACGGATACTGAAGGTAAAATACATGATGCTTTTACAGACCCAGAATTAAGGTATCGTCAGCGTTATGTAGATTTAGTTGTAAATCCAAAGGTGAAGGAAACCTTTGTGAAAAGATCAAAAACGATTGCCTCTATGAGACAATTTTTTAATGATTTTGGATATCTAGAGGTGGAAACACCAATTCTTCAACCGATTCCCGGGGGGGCAGCTGCACGACCTTTTATTACGCATCATAATGCTTTAGACACTACACTTTATCTTCGAATTGCTAATGAACTTTATCTAAAAAGATTAATAGTTGGAGGATTTGACGGGGTTTATGAATTTGCAAAGGACTTTAGAAATGAAGGAATGGATAGAACTCATAATCCTGAGTTTACAGTAATGGAAATGTATGTAGCATACAAGGACTATAACTGGATGATGGACTTCACTGAAAAAATGTTAGAACATGTTGCTCTTCAAGTCAATGGATCGAGTGATGTGCTCATGGGAGACAAAACAATTTCTTTGAAAGCGCCCTATAAAAGAATTACAATGCGTGATGCCATTATTGAGCATACAGGATTCGACATTAAAGGCAAATCAATTGATGAAATTCGCCAGGCATGTGAAGCCAATGGTATTCCTACAAATCCAAGTATGGGAATCGGTAAATTGATAGACGAATTGTTTGGAGAAAAATGTGAAGGGAATTATATTCAACCAACTTTTATTACAGATTATCCGATTGAAATGTCGCCACTATGTAAAAAGCATCGTGAAGACCCATCGCTTACTGAGCGTTTTGAATTAATGGTTAATGGTAAAGAAAT
>CANJQZ010000205.1 GCA_947476515.1 Flavobacteriales bacterium | reverse complement strand
AATTCTAAAAGGTTTTAATGCTGTATCATCTCATGAATCTTTGGTAGAAATACCTGTTTTAGATAATTCGCAGGATATGGAGTATTTCAAGCATGAATTGAATTATCGTAAAGAGGAATTGCAATATAGCGTGTTTATGATAAAAAAGCATGGATTTTATGCCTGGGGAAATAATTTATTTGAGGCTAAAAGACATTTAGAGACTTTTCAGTATTTGTGCGAATGTGAATGGTTAAAAAATAAAAAATAGGATGGCAATTCTTTCTTTTCCCGAATCAGGAGATCAAATTAAAGAGGTTCATGAAATTCGGACTTTCTTAAATTCTAATGGTATTTTCTTTGACCAATGGACATGTAATGTTGTATTTGATGCTGCAGCTACTACAGAAGAGATTCTTTCTGCTTATCAAAAAGATCTCAATCCTTTTATGGAGCAAGGAGGATATCAAACAGCAGATGTAATTTCTATTAACTCTTTGACAGAGAATTATGATCAAATACGCGCTAAATTCTTAGCAGAACATACGCATTCTGAAGATGAAATTAGATTTTTTGTCGATGGTCAAGGTTTGTTTTGGTTTAATTTAGAGAACAAGCCTGTCTTTAATTTACTATGCGAAAAAGGCGATTTAATTAGTGTTCCAGCAGGAACAAAACATTGGTTCGATGCAGGGGAAGTTCATCCATTCGTAAAAGCGATTAGAATTTTTATCGATATGTCTGGTTGGGTACCTGAATATACAAATGCGCAAACAGAACAAGCTTTTTTGAATTTTAAATTCCCTGTTCGTGAAGCCTAATATAAAATATATTCTGACCGATATTGAAGGAACTACTACTTCTGTTTCTTTTGTATATGATGTTTTGTTTCCTTATTTTAGGGAACATGTTAAAGATCTTCTTGCTATTTCAACTACTGAAGTTGCTACTGCTTTAAAAGACGCTCGATTATTACATGAACAAGAAACTGGTATTTCCGGACTTGATGATGCAGCACTTCTAGATCTTATCCTTAGCTGGAGCTTGGATGATCGTAAGGTCACCCCATTGAAATCCTTACAAGGGATCTTATGGAAAAATGCCTATGAGTCTGGAGCCATAAAAGCTCATGTGTACGATGATGTTCCCTTGGCTTTATCCAAATGGCTTACTGCTGGAATTCAATTGGCAGTTTTTTCTTCAGGTTCCGTTGCAGCTCAAAAATTGTTATTTAAATATGCCAATCAAGGTGATTTATCTTCTTTTTTCTCTGCATATTTTGATACCACTTCTGGTTCAAAAAGAGATGCAGGCACCTATTCTTTAATTGCTGAAAAGTTAGGGTGTGAACCTCAAGAGCTACTTTTTCTGTCAGATATTCAAGAAGAGTTGGTGGCAGCTTCAAC
This sequence comes from Flavobacteriales bacterium, assembly GCA_947476515.1. Taxonomy (GTDB): domain Bacteria; phylum Bacteroidota; class Bacteroidia; order Flavobacteriales_D; family Crocinitomicaceae; genus UBA952. The sequence goes on along the minus strand of CANJQZ010000205.1, from coordinate 2,635 downwards.
TGCAGGTTGTGATACTATTCAATTGGTGCGCCCTGGAAATTTTGCAACCTGGCATCATGCTGTAAACGATTTCTCTCAAATATAAAAACCCCGGAGTTTCCCCCAGGGTTTAAAAATGATAGATCTATTTTTTAATGTTGGATCACTAACTTGCTTGTGCTTGTTTTACCCTTGCTCATCCATGTGATTAGATAAGTTCCAGCGCTTAGGTCTTGGGTTGAAATATGGGTATTCAAACCATTAATTTTTACTGTTTTTACCACTTGTCCAGCAATATTCTTGATGTAGATCATGCCGTCATTTTCATTTTTAAATTGAATATTGACAAGATTGTTGCTAGGATTTGGATAAATACTAAATGCAGATTCAGCAGTATTTTCATTTATTCCTAATGATGGATCAAAATTCATACGCACCATTGGTGATGAAGAAGTGTAGTACCAAGTTAGATCTGTGTAATCATAATAAAAAGCTGTAGAAGGTGCAGAAGAACCTGATGTTCCTGTAATTAAATCATTACTTACACCTCCATCACCATAAGAACCTACCATTGCTAGATAAGATTCATTAGCCAATAAAGGTTGTGGAGTTTGTAATGTTAAAGTAATTTTCTGACCCAAATCAGCCGTAGTAATAATATACGGTAAAGATTCATCAACGAAATCAAAAACACCTGTAGCAACATTGTTGTAATATAATTTGACGAACATTTCTCCTCCAACAGCTGCAGTAGGATGAATATAGGCATCAATTCCTTTTAGGGTTGCATTGGTGAAAATATCAAACATGTTTCCTACTTCATATCCTTGCCCTGCATTTCCAATACCACCTAATATCGTGCCCTTGTCTCTTGCATAAATATTATTATTTACATCAATATTAATATTTGGTAAAGTATTATTGGTCAAGTCTGGTTCTGTTTGACTTGTCATTACCCCTAATTGCACAGCATGAATTGCACTTGCTGCAGCAGGCGTAAAGGTAGTGGTACACCATAAGGTATCTATGCTAGAAGCAGCGATGAATGTAGGTGCAGAAGTTCCTGTATAAACACCATTGATCACTGCTCCAAAGGTCGCATCACTGATGTCTTGAACACCAATGTTTTTAACGACACCTGCAAAATTGATAGGAGCAATTTGTGCAATTGGAACTTGGTAATAAGGCAGTCTAGCTCCAAATGCTCCATCAGTTCCCCATGCAGTTGTTTGTAGTTTTAAATCGTAATTGTCTGTTTCAACGATTTTAATATCATCAACAGCCCAATACCAACCCCAATTTCCTTGGTAGTTGATTTGTACTTTAACATTTGCTTGATTTCCTGCAACGGAAGAAATATTAATGGAAAAAACATCAGGATTATTAGAGTTCTGTGCAGTTGGCTCTGTTCCATCTGTTACTATGAAATCAGTCCAAGTTAAGCCACCATCATTACTGATTCTCATAATTCGAGTATCTAAATAAGTTCTGTATTGTTGTTCAAATACCAAACTTACATTCGCGTATCCAGTACAATTGATTGTGCCTGTATAGGTCATGTTGGCATTTTGAGCTCCATTTTGACCTTGAGAATCAGAATTTATAAAAGCAAATCCATTTCCAACAGAGGTAAACAATGCTGGACTTAATGCGGGAACTGGGATAGTGTCTGCCGCTGTTGTGATAGTCCAATCTAAATATGGGGAAGAGGTATTGTCGTATGCCCAATCATTAGAATTAGAAAAATCATTTTGCCAAATGGTAATTCCTTTTGTGTTTTCATGCTTACTAGATGTAACCGTATTGGATACAACAATGTTTTTTTTCTGAGTAGCAATATCAGTCATCTTTTTTTGTGCAAAAGAGTAACAGCTACTTAAGATTAAAAAGGCTAATAGGTAAGTATTTTTCATAATTATTTTAGTTTAGTAGCTTCTAATATACAAACATTTCTTTTTGTACGGCTGTATTTTGAAAAATTTGACAAAAAAAAAGGACCCGAAGGTCCTTTTAAATAGAGTTGAAATATTAGTTTCTTACTACTAATTTTTGAGTAGTTACAGTTCCGTTAGAAGTAACATTAACCATATAAATTCCATTTGCGAAATTTGATGTATTAATATTTAAATTCTTCATACCGTTTACTGTACCTAAGTTATTTGAATAAACAACTTTACCTGAAACATCTGTTAACACAACAGCAACAGAAGCATTTTCTGCAGTGATTGTTACATTAGTTTCATTAGCAGCAGGATTTGGATAAACATTCAATCCAAAGTTCGCGTTGTTTTCATTGATTCCAGCAGCAGAGAAATTCATTCTTACCATTGGTGTAGAAGTAGTATAGTACCAAGTATTATCTGTTAGGTCTAAGTAATAAGAAGTTTGAGCTTCTGATACACCCGCAGTTCCAACTACTAAATCATTTGATAAACCACCGTCACCGTTTGAACCAGCAACTACTAAATAAGACTCACCTGCATTTAAAGTAAACGCACCCATAATTAAAGGGAAAGTAATGTTTGTTCCTAAATCACCAGCAGTTAAAGTATAAGCATTGGACTCATCAACATAAATGAAATCACCAGTAGTTGGATCAATAGAGTAAAGTTTAGCATACACTTGCGCTCCTGCAACAGCTGAAGAAGCAACAGTT
>CANJQZ010000204.1 GCA_947476515.1 Flavobacteriales bacterium | reverse complement strand
AGCGAATTTCATACCAATCAGGCGCATGAGTTATATGATTTTACTTTCAATTATTTAAAATGTTTAGAGGGTTCCAAATTGCAAGACCTGCTTTATCGTGTAGATGTACCAGAATCTTTAATGAATAACATTAGTCTTGAGGAAGGTTATTTTGAAGCGCTTACTGATTTGATTCTGCATAGAGAAGCCATGAAGGTATTCTTTCGCCAATACTATTCTTCCTAAGGTATTTATTGTCCAAGCCCTAAATTGAAAGTGTATTTAATCCCCAGCGCAAAAAAATAATTTAGATTTCGCTCGAATTACCTTACTTTTGCAACATTCTATTGACAAAAAATATGAGTGATTTACTTTCCAAATTAGAGGCAATCCACTTTAGATTTGTTGAGGTTGGTAAAATGATTACCGATCCAGACATTATCTCTAATATGGAGCGCTTTGTTAAACTGAACAAGGAATATCGTGATTTGGAAACACTTGATGTTGTCTATAAAGATTACAAAAATCTAATCGATAATATAAGCAGTACCCGTTCCTTACTTGAATCTGAAACAGATCCTGAAATGAGGGAAATGGCTAAAATGGAATTGGATGATCTTGAAACGAGAAGGCCAATTTTGGAGGAAGATATCAAATTAATGCTGATTCCAAAAGATCCTGAAGATGATAAAAATGCCATCATGGAAATTCGCGCTGGAACAGGTGGGGATGAAGCATGTATTTTTGTGGAGGATATTTTCAGGATGTATACCATGTTCTTCAAAGAAGTTGGTTGGCAATATGAAATAATTAATTCTTCTGAAGGTACAGTAAAAGGATATAAAGAAATCTCTTTGAGTGTCTCTGGTCAAGGAATATATGGAATGCTCAAGTTTGAATCAGGTGTTCATCGCGTGCAACGCGTTCCTGAAACTGAATCTCAAGGTCGTGTGCATACTTCTGCTATCACTGTAGCAATTTTACCGGAAGCAGAAGAAGTGGATTTTGTGTTGGATATGAATGATGTCCGCAAAGATACTTTTCGTGCTTCAGGTGCAGGGGGACAACACATTAATAAAACTGAATCAGCCATCCGTCTTACCCATATTCCAACAGGTGTCGTGGTGGAATGTCAAGATGGTCGTTCACAACACAAAAATTTGGCGCAAGCAATTTCTGTATTAAGATCTCGTTTGTATCAAGCCGAATTGGACCGTTTGCATGAAGAAAGAGCAGCACATCGCAAAACATTGGTTTCTACTGGTGATAGATCCGCTAAAATTAGAACTTATAATTATCCTCAAGGTCGCATAACAGATCACCGCATTAATAAAACCATGTATAATCTAAGTGTCTTTTTGAATGGTGATATTAAGGAAATGATCGATGCTCTTAAGATGGCTGAGAATGCAGAAAAATTGAAAGGAGAAACGCTATGACAAAACAGGAATTAATTCAGCAAATTAAAATTAAACAATCCTTTCTTTGTGTGGGATTAGACCCTGATCTTTCTAAGTTTCCACCTCATATCTTAGAACTTGAAGATCCGATTTTTGAGTTTAATAAAGCCATTATTGATGCCACTAAAGATTTGTGTGTAGCCTACAAACCAAATACGGCTTTCTATGAAGCATACGGTGTTAAAGGTTGGCAAGCGCTTGAAAAAACAATAAATTATATACCGAAAGATTGTTTCATCATTGCAGATGCTAAAAGAGGTGATATTGGCAATACTTCTAAGTCTTATGCAAAAGCATTCTTTGAAACTTTAAAAGCAGATGCCATAACCGTTGCTCCTTACATGGGAAGCGATAGTGTTTTGCCCTTTTATGAATTTAAAGATAAATGGGTAGTGCTCTTAGCGCTAACCTCTAATCAAGGAGCCGCTGATTTTCAAATGTTGCCTATCGGGAATAAAAAATTATATGCTGAAGTAGTCGAAAAAGCAACTCACTGGGGAACGAGTGAGAACACTATGTTTGTAGTGGGTGCAACGCAGACTTCAGAAATAGCTGAATTAAGATCCTTGGCGCAGGATTATTTCTTTCTTGTTCCTGGTGTAGGAGCTCAAGGAGGATCGTTAAAAGAAGTTTTTGATTTTGGTGCTAATGCCGAATGCGGCTTATTAGTCAATTCATCGAGAGCGATAATTTATGCCCAACAGGATGAGAATTTTGCACTTGCTGCAAAAAAAGAAGCGCTGAAGATGCAAACCGAAATGGCTCTGTATCTTCAGCGCTTAGTTGATTAAATTCTTATTTAGAAGCTAAATCGCTAGTTTGATTTACTGTTGTTCCATTGGAACCATAAGCATCACAACCAGCTTTGCGAGAAGCACCACAAGAAGAAAGAATAACTGTTACTGCAGCTAAAAGAAGAAATAAATTTAATTTAGTTTTCATAATGTTTGTTTTTGTTGTTTGTGACTTCTCTAACGGGACCACATGTAGTAAAGTTACAAATTTTAAAATTATGGAACTGTTTTTTTTAAAAATTCTTTCTCTAAATAAATAAAAATTATTGCTTTGATATTTGGTAAGAAATATGCTCTTCTTGTACTTGTCTCGCTACTTTCAGTCTATTTACAGGCACAAAGTTCGACAGGAAAATTTCATTATCAATCCGATGAAGAACTTTTGAAAAAACCTGTTTATTTTAATTCAAAATCGCCGCTTGCTTCTAATATTTATCTTCAATCCATGCGGCTTGAATGGATAGGAAAAGGATTTCTTTTGGCAAATATTGATTCTGTTCGAATTGTGAAAGATTCCCTTCATGCTTATGTTTATATTGGACCTAAATTCCCAAAAATAAATTTGGATTGCGCTACTTCCAATGATTTTTTGGAATCTATTGGGATTTTTAACACCTCTAAAAAAGGAGCAATTAAGCCAATAGAGGCAAAAGAATTGAGCGCACTTATGCAAAATATTCTTTTTAAACTCAACGCAATGGGTTATCCTTTTGCAAAGGTTAGTTTGCTGAATTCAGAAATTAATGGAACTCAAATTAGTGCAGCGTTAGACATAGATCTTGGACGACACATGGTTTGGAAGTCGATTGAAGTTAAAGGAGATTCAACCTTTTCGAGTAATTCAATAGCCCATATAACTGGGGTACACATTGGGGATGATTTTGATGAAAATTTATGGCGATTTGTTGATTCAAAATTGCAACAAATGAGCTACTTACAAATCATTAAACCTTCTGAAATTCTTTTCACTCCCGAAGGTGCGGAACTTTTTGTTTTTCTTAAAAGCGCTAAAATTTCAAGTTTTAATGGTGCAATTGGTTTACAGCCAAATCCCGTAAGTCAAAAACTAGCTTTGACAGGTGAGTTGCAACTTAAGTTAATTAATGCATTGCATCAATCTGAACAATTTGATTTTCATTGGAAAAGTATTCAAACAGCAACCCAATATCTGGCTATAAAACTGAATTATCCCTATCTGTTTAAATCAAATTTTGGAACGGATTTAAAATTTAATCTTTATAAAAGAGATTCTACCTTTTTAGAATTGAAATCAGCATTGGGAATTCAATATCAATTGAAAAGTGGACTTTTTATAAAAGGAATTTATCAGTTTTCTGAGACAGATCGCTTGGCTGGAGCTGGAGGCAATAGTTTTTTTAATCAATCCGTATCCTGTAAAACACAATCGTATGGACTTTCAATTTCTCAGCGAAAAATAGACTACATTCCAAATCCATCAAAGGGTTTTTACCTATATGTAGATGCCTTCGCTGGTCGTCGTACTTCAAATAATAATGGTGTCGCTGAGTCGTCAACGGTTTTTAAAGGAGCTATTACTTTTGAAAAATACCTCCCGCTCTTGAAACGAAATATTCTAAAGTTGGCTTTGAATTATGAATCTTATCAAGCGCCAGTTATATACCAAAATGAGCGCTACCGTTTTGGTGGACTAACCAGCTTACGAGGTTTCAATGAGGAGGCTTTGTTTGCGACATCAAAAGCTATTTTTTCGATAGAATATAGATTTCTCCTAGATAAAAATTCTAATGTTTTTGTTTTTTATGATCAAGGATATTATGAAGATCGTTCCGCTTCTTATTCAAAAGACCATCCTTTTGGTTTTGGATT
>CANJQZ010000203.1 GCA_947476515.1 Flavobacteriales bacterium | reverse complement strand
TTGGTGTAAAGAGTAGGGTGGACATATGATCACAAGCAATCCTATTAATTTCTTCTGGCATTGCTTTATTAAAACTTCTCAAACCTGCTTCTACATGAATAAGTGGAATGTGTATTTTAGAAGCAGCTAGTGCACCTGCTATGGTAGAATTGGTATCTCCGTATACAAGAACAGCATCAGGATTTTCCTTTAAGAAAATTTCTTCAAGTCCGATCAACATCTTCCCTGTTTGTAAAGCGTGACTTCCGCTTCCGATTTCAAGGTTAAAATCAGGTTGTGGAATGTCTAATTCAGTAAAGAATACTGCGGACATATTTTCGTCGTAATGCTGTCCAGTATGTACTATGAGTTCGACCAATTGATCGGAGAATTTATGCTTGATGGCGCGACTAATCGCTGCAGCTTTAATGATTTGTGGACGCGCTCCAATTATGGTAATTATTTTCTTTCTGCTCATGAGTTCATCATATCGTTATCTGCGAAGCTAAAATAGCCATTATCTGTGAAAATGAGGTGGTCTAAAATTTTAATATCGATACATTTACTAAATTGCAGTAAGGATTTAGTGAGCTCGATATCCTGTTGACTTGCTTTTTTGTTGCCACTTGGATGGTTGTGACTTAAAATTAATGCTGTGGCGTGAAATTGTAAGGCATTTCTAAAAATTATCTTTCCATCGGCAATGGTACTCGTCATTCCACCTTTAGAAATTTGTTTATGGGTGATGATTTCATTCTTGTTGTTGAGATACAGCACATAAAATTCTTCATGCTGTAAATCGCTGAGATAAGGTTGCAAATACTGATAGACCATTTGAGAGGAGGTGATGCCTTTTTTCTCAAGGGCAACTGCCTTACTTTTTCGTTTTCCTAATTCTAGGCTTGCGCTAATTCCAATTGCTTTAGCCATTCCAATTCCTTTAATTTGCATTAAATCAGTGATACTGGCTCTTGCTAAAAGTAATAGATTATTATCAAAAAATTGCAATACATCTCTAGCTAAATCTAAGGCGGTTTTTTGAGCTGTTCCTGTTCCTAAGAGAATTGCAATTATTTCTGCATCACTGAGGGCAGCACCTCCTTTGGAGTTGAATTTTTCTCTTGGACGGTCATTTTTTGACCAGGTTTTAATTCCTTTTAATTGCATGCTTATAAATACGCAATTATCCTAAATTTAGTGTGCAAGGATTTAGTAAGGTGCTTTACAAGTATTATTTCTTGTAAAACGGAGCCTTAACAATCTTGGCTTTAATTCCCTTCTCTCTTATTTCGATGAAAATTTCTGAGTCAAGTGCACTATTTTCTATAGATACATAACCCATTCCAATGCCAACTTTAAGACTAGGAGACATCGTGCCTGAAGTAACTTTTCCGATGACATTATTTTCTTGATCAAGAATCGGGTAATCGTGTCTTGGTATACCGCGATCAATCATTTCAAAAGCAACCAGTTTTCTGGTAATTCCTGCTTCTTTTTGAGATTTTAAAAATTCTGAATCAACAAAATCTTTTGTGAATTTTGTAATCCATCCCAATCCAGCTTCCAAAGGAGAAGTAGTATCATCTATATCGTTACCATATAAGCAAAAGCCCATTTCCAAACGAAGTGTATCTCTAGCAGCAAGTCCAATAGGTTGAATTCCAAAGGAAGCACCTGCTTTAAACACTTCATTCCAAACATGCTCAGCATCTTCATTTTTAATATATATTTCAAATCCACCCGATCCTGTATATCCGGTTGCTGAAATCATTACATTTTCAATACCTGCAAAAGTTGCATGCTGAAAAGTGTAATAAACCATTTGAGATAAATCTACTTCCGTTAGAGATTGCATTGCTGCAGCTGCTAATGGACCTTGAATAGCGAGTAGGGAATAGGATTCGGAAAGATTATGCATTTCTACTCCTAAATCATTATGGGAACTCATCCAGTTCCAATCCTTTTCAATATTGGAGGCATTAACAACTATAAAATATTCTTCTGCATGCACGCGATAAATAATCAAGTCATCTACGATGCCACCTTTTCCATTGGGCATACAAGCATATTGCGCTTTTCCATCTACTAAAACTGAAGCATCATTAGAAGAGAATTTTTGAATCAATCCTAATGCATTAGGTCCTTTTAATACAAATTCTCCCATGTGAGACACATCAAAAACTCCAACGCCGTTGCGAACTACTTCATGTTCGATATTTACACCGGCATATTGAACGGGCATATTGTATCCGGCAAAGGGAACCATTTTTGCGCCTAATGCAATATGGATGGAAGAAAGTGCAGTATTTTTCATTCTTAGTTTTTAACGCGTTCAACATAGACACCTGTTCGGGTATCAATTTTAATAATTTCACCATTCGCAATAAATAAAGGTACACGAACTTCTGCTCCAGTCGCAATAGTAGCTGGTTTAAGTGAATTGGTAGCGGTATCTCCTTTTACTCCTGGTTCCGTGTAGGTAACCTCAGCAATGATATACATAGGAAGTTCAACCACTAAGGGCATCTCTTCTTCGGCATGAAATAATATATTAACAATCATTCCCTCTTGCAAGAAATCTGGTTTTTCTACCATTTTATTTGGAATGTTGACTTGCTCATAAGTTTCGTTGTTCATGAAAATGAAATCATCACTTTCTTGATATAAGTATTGATACTCTCTATTTTCAATGCGTACGATTTCTATTTTGTGTCCTGCTGAAAAGGTATTATCGATCACCTTTCCACTTTCTATTTGACGCATTTTAGTGCGCACAAAGGCAGGTCCTTTTCCTGGTTTTACATGTTGAAATTCTATAATTTGAAATAATTTTTCATTGTGACGGATACACAAACCGTTTCTAATTTCTGCTGTTGTTGCCATTTATTAATTTTTGAGTTCAAAGATAATGATTTTATGCTCACTACTTTTTGAAGTTTTAAAAAAGTGCGCATTAAACGCTCTATTGTTTGTTAAAAGAAGAGTTAGAGCTTAGACTTAGAGGTTAGAGTTGGAGAGATAGTTGGTGTAGCTGCAGAATTATTTTTTTTGGAGATTCTTTTGTGATTGAGGTGCAATTGAAATGAATTGCTATTTTGATGTTTTAGTATTACCTCACTTCTCAAAAAACATTCTTAAGAAGTGAGGGATACCAATATTCGTATTTAGTTAAACTTATAAGTCAAACCTAATTGAAGTCCAGCCGCAACAGCCATGGTGTTGGCATGGGTAGGGTAGTAAAGTGTATTTGATAAACTATTTCCTAAGGCATCAACGCCTTGACAATCTTTGAAACCGTATTGTAAACGCATACCAATCAATAATCCTAAAGGAATAGATTTTACCAATCTAATATTGGCACCGAAACCCATGACAACTGAAGTGTAATTTACATAATTGGCTTTAACATCTTTAGCATCACTTATTAGACCATTATAAGTATATCTTGCAGAAGAAATTATATTGATTTGTGGACCAATTTCAAAGTATCCACCATTTTCGCCTTTCAATTTTAATAAAATTGGAATCTGAAGTTGCTTTAAGGTTACTTCTGAAGTATAAGATTGTCCGAAAATAGTTCCAGCATAATTTCCATTATGTTTTCCACCATTGATTTCAATTCCCAAACCTACATTTCCAAAATAAGCGTTTAATCCAGCTCCAAATGTAGTTCCCATTCCTAAGGCATAGTCTTGTTCAGCTTCTTTGTCAGAAATATTTTTATTTAAAAGCATGGTGGCACTTTGCATCGCTTTTGCCTGTCCTTCCAATAAAAATCCTAGTGTTTGCCCTTGTGCGCTTAATGCACCAATTACTAGTGCTCCGATAAGTACAATTTTTTTCATATTTTTTTAAATTTTAATGTTGAAATAATTACAACAATCTTAAGCATTTTATTTTAATTGAAGTTCAATCATGATCAAATTATTGATTCAATTCTCAAAAATAAAAAGTGTCGCCTATTAATCTGAAAGTTGAACAATCGTGGCTTTCGAGAGCTCATCACCGTGTCTTTCGAGAGCTCATCGAGCGTAGTCGAGATGCGCTTTTCTCGATACATCCCCAGCCAGCTGGGGCCACTCGATAAGCTATTAGTAAGTTAGCATTGTGTTTGTTATTCG
>CANJQZ010000202.1 GCA_947476515.1 Flavobacteriales bacterium | reverse complement strand
TTACTGGGATTTCCTCAATTTTGCTTAAACTTTCTTTCTTACAGGAAAACAATATGAGGATGAGCATGAAAACTAAATTATTATATTTCATAATTGTTTTTTTTCTCCCAAACGAATAATTTGATTTATTATTCTGTAATATATAAATTGAATGATTGCTCTCTTATTACAACATCTTTTTGTCATGATTTTAAACAAAAATACACGCCAAAAAGGAATTCATTCTTTGTTTTTTCGCTGGATTTTATCCAGCAATTCGCATTCAATCCTTCACAGGGTTGAAAAATATTAAATGGATTTTTATTATTTGCTTTTGAACAAAGCTTTATTGTGCTTGGGACCTAATTCAACATACAGCACTCCCCCATTCACGATCATATCGTAAGTAATAAAAGGGCGAGCGAGCGGAATGTTATTCCAACTTATTTTTTGAATATAAATATTTTGAACGCTCTGGTTTTTTGTTTTCACTTCGATCACTTTTCCATTTTCAAGATTAATCTTAGCACTCGAAACCAAGGGGCTTGTTACAGCATACTCATTAGAACCAGGACAAACGGGATAGAATCCTAAGGAACTAAAAACATACCAAGCACTCATTTGACCACAATCGTCATTACCACTCAATCCATCAACACTAGCCTTGTATTGATTCGGTAAAATCATGCGTGTTTTCTCTTGCGTTTTCCAATATTGATTGGTGTAATTATATAGATAAGGAGCATGATGTGATGGCTCGTTTCCATGAACATAATTCCCAATGATTCCCTCTTTCATAATGTCTTCTGTTTTTTCATAATACTTCGCAGGAAGATTCATGGTAAAAAGTGAGTCAAGATGTCGCGTAAATTTTTGTTCCCCACCCATTAACTTAATCATCCCTCTTGGATCTTGAGGAACATAAAGACTATAATTCCAGGCATTACCTTCAATAAATCCAGCCTGATGCGTATCTAAAGGATCAAAAGGAAGATAAAACTTACCTGAACTTAATTTAGGATGCATAAACCCAAGTTGAGCATCAAATACATTCTTATAATTTGCAGCACGAAGTTCAAATTTACCAGTAATGAAATCATTTTTAAGATAACGCGCCATTTGCAAAACACAATAATCATCATAAGAATACTCTAGTGTTTTGGATACAGAACTACCACTAATATCTTCTGGTACAAATCCAAGGGCTTTATAAGTTCCTAAGCCTTCGTAAAAATCATTATTAGCTGTATTTAAGGACGCTTGGAGCGCTCTATTATAATCAAATCCGGCTATATTCTTTACCATTGCATCCGCAATTACTGGAACTGCATGATATCCTATCATACACCAATTCTCATTAGCATAATGTGACCATACAGGCAACATGTGATGAACGCTTTGATCGTAATGTGCCAACATAGAATTTATCATATCAGAACTTCTCTTTTGCTGAATAATATTTAAAAGTGGATGTAAAGCACGATAGGTATCCCAAAGTGAAAAGGTGGTATAATTTACAAAGCCATCCGCTTGATGCACATTTTGATCCAAACCTTTATACTTTCCATCGTGATCCATGTAAATCGTTGGACCTAAAAAACAATGATACAAGGAAGTGTAAAAACTTATTTTATCAAGAGGATCAATCGTATTCACCTCAATTAGATGCAGTTGATCTTCCCATTTTTGAATACCATCAGCCTTCACTTGATCAAAATTCCAATGTGGAATCTCAGACTCAATATTTGCTAGTGCTCCAAGTATACTTACCGGGGAAATTCCAACCTTAAATTGAACGCTTTCACCTGCTTTTAAATTGAAATCAAAATGCGCTTTAATTTTCTTTCCAGCTTGCTCAGGGAAATTATGCTGTTGATCAAAATTCCTCCAAAAACCAATATAGGAAGCCTTATCCAAATTTATTAAAGCATAGTTCTTAATGGCGTGATCACAAATAATTGCAAAATAGACAGTTCTTGTTCTTCCCCATCCATTTGTTTGTCTGTAACCCGTAATTAAGGTATCATTTTCAAGCCTTAAAAATGTCCAAACATTTTTGTCTTCATAATTATAAATTCCATGCACTAAATCTAAAACAACATGTGGATTGTTATTGTCAGTATAGGTATAACGGTGCATCCCTACCCTCTCACTTGTAGTTAATTCACATTTAATTTTCGTTTCGTCGAGCACAACACTATAATAATTTGGACTTGCAATCTCATTTTTATGACTGTAGTCAGAACGATAGCCTAATTCTGGATGAGCATTAGTACCGGGATTGATCTTCACAACTCCATTGGCGGGCATCATAAGAACATCTCCTAAATCTGAATGTCCTGTACCGCTAAAATGCGTATGGCTAAATCCAACTATGGTCGAATCTACATATTGATATCCAGCACAGTAACGATAAACATCTCCTGTGTATTTTCCATTGTGATACAAAGGAATTGTATCTGTATCTGGACTTAATTGAACTGCGCCAAAAGGAACTGTAGCTCCTGGAAATGTATGGCCAGCATTTTTAGTTCCAATTAACGGATTAACAAATGTTGTAAGTTGACTTTGTCCAAAAGAAAATGGAGATAGAAAAACAATTAGTAAATAAGAAAGTATTTTCATTTTAATTATGCCAAATGGTTGATAGATATACGCTATGACTAAAATCTTCATTATTAATAACAGTATTACCAACTAGACCTCCTAAATAACCAAGCGTATCGCAAGTTGAATTTAATACAGGAAGCGCCATATCTGCTCCACATGGACCAAAATCAAACACAAATACATGTTCATTTTGAAATATATATTCCTTTATCGTGGCACCAGAATCACATGCTTGAGAGGAAAATAATGGAATTTTAGATTGAATACAAGATGGCGACTGAATTGTGTCTTTTTGACAATGAAAAGCGACAAGAATTAATGGCATTGCCATTAAAGAGAAAAATAATATTCTTTTCATAATGTAATTTTGATTTAAAATTAATTAAAAGCAATAGAAAATACCTACTTTTGCATCGTTTTTTAAGTTATTAAATTTTATAAAATGAGTACAGCTTTAGGAAATCACATTCTAGTTGAATTTATGAATTGTGACCCACACATTATGAATGATGTTGTGGCGATTGAAAGAGATATGGTGGGTGCTGCTCAAAAAGCAGGTGCAACTGTAATTAATTCAACCTTTCACCACTTTTCTCCTTATGGCGTTTCTGGTGTTGTTGTGATACAAGAAAGTCATTTAGCGATTCATACTTGGCCTGAATACGGCTATGCTGCAGTAGATTTATTTACTTGTGGTGAAATGAATGCCTGGATTTCATTCGATCATTTGAAAGAATGTTTCGGTGCTAAGTCCTACTCGGCAATTGAACTTAAAAGAGGATCATTGAATTTATTAAAAAGAAATGACTTTGATATTTCAACCATGCGTTCTCGTGCTGCAGAATGGAGAAATCCTGATTTCTACACCCGAAATGTTTGGTTTACCGATAAAGATGAAGACCAAGCCTTATCCTTAAGATTTACAGGAGAAGTATTTTTTGATGTACAATCACCTTTTCAACGCGTTAGAATTTTAGAATCTAATAAATACGGAAAGATGTTGGCCTTAGATGATATGGTAATGACAACTGAAAAAGATGAATTTCATTATCATGAAATGATTTCTCACCCAGCCTTATTTACTATTGGTGCAGCCAAAAACATACTCGTTATTGGTGGTGGTGACGGAGGAACTGTCAGAGAAGTTTTAAGACATCCCTCAGTAGAAAAAGTAACTATGGTTGAAATTGATGGCGCTGTTATCGATGCATGTAAAGAACATCTGCCTGCAATTGCAGCTTCCTTTGATCATCCTAAATTAGAATTAATCGTTGACGATGGAATTGAATTCTTGAAAAATGCAAGCGCTGGATCCTATGATTTGATTATCGTTGATGGTTCGGATCCTGTTGGACCAGCAGAAGGATTATTTTCAGTATCTTTTTATACCAATTGCTACAATGCTTTAAAGGAAAATGGAATCTTGGTTGCACAAGGAGAATCCCCTAAATTTAACGAAAAGGCATTTGCTGAATTGAACCATACCTTACAAGATATTTTTGGAAAAGATAATGCACCAGTATCTTTGTTTTTT
>CANJQZ010000201.1 GCA_947476515.1 Flavobacteriales bacterium | reverse complement strand
TTTGCTCCTTATTGAAATTTGAATCTAATGCCATGAGTTCAGGAAATTCAAGAAGCGTCATTTTTTTTAATACTATCCGGTTGCTATTTTTAGATCTGGTGCAATAATTTATTAGAAATGGGCCTTCATATACTAACTTAAAATCTCTATGGCCATCAAGAGAAAAAAGTTGATGGATGCTAGAAGTTTTCGTTTTTAAATCAAACCCTTGAATATAGTTGTTCACCCAATCCAAATACAAACTATCGGTAGACCATTTTTTAATTCTAAACTCAATTTGATTCTTCTTGCCTTCAAAATCAGTCAAACAAGTTAAGTTATTGGTTGAAATTACATACTCCCAAATATCATATTCACTGGTCAATACCACGGTGTCTTCCCCTTTCATAAATTCAATAGCGGAAATTGGTCCGGGACATTGAGCCTGTCCATTAACATCTTCGTGCCAAACAACATCTTTTGCTTGACAGGTAATACATTTAGAAGTATTGAAAGTGCTATCCCATAAATAAAACTGTTGCTGCGTTGGGTTGTAAAAACCAAAATATCTACCACTTGGTGATAGATCACCTTGAAATAAGGCCGCTTTTTGTAAAAGAATAGATTTACCCGTTAGTAAATTCACGCTGTAATAATCAGTTAAAGCAGGTATTTTCCATTGAGCCTCTATGGAATAAGGCGCTTGAACTTCACCTAATACGAAATTTCTATTCCAATCTTTACTAGGCAAAATAAGGGATAATGTATCATTACTTATTTGATTTACCTCAGCACTTTGAATATCTAAAGAATACAAATCATTTTTTTTGAGTGTTTCCTTAAGTTCAACCAATTGTTGTGATTGAAGATGTTCATCTCTGTAATGCCAAATATCAAGGTTCACTTTTTCACTTGCCAAGAGGGTATCTTTAATTTCTGCTTTGACACGATCAGCAACTCCAAAAAAGAGATGTGAACCATCAGAGGAGAATTGCAAGTTTCTAAATTCACTTATTCCTTTTCCGAAGGGCAATTTTGTTGAACTCGTATCACCCAATTGAATGAGTTGCGAGCGATTGGAACTGTTTTCGTATAGATAAAGATTAAATTGCTTTGTTTTTGCAGTATCTACAGAATTCAAAAATGCTATATGAGATTTATCAAAATTCCAAACGGGCAATTGATACATAGTCCGAGAGGGAAAATCAATTTTATTCTTGGAAGAAAAATTATTAATATGTAATTCGAATGAATCTTTTTTCACTTTTTGATGTGAAATCCATGCCAATTCTTCACCATCATCGGAGAAGTTAAAGTTGGTGGCTTGTTTCGCAGTAAATTCAATTTGAATAGAATTATTCAAGACTTTTAAATCAAAGCCATCAGTTTTAACAGGAGGTGCGGGCTTTTTCCAAAAGAATACTTTGCATTTTTTTGCACTTGAAGACGCTGCAACTTCTTCCTGAGTAAAGGCAATTCTTCCACCATGTTCAGCAACTTTATATTGTTTGATTTTTGGAACGGATAACTTTTCCAAGGAAGATAAATCAATAATTAACAAAGAATCTTTAGGCCATTTTTTCTTATCAATTTTATTTAATTCACACTTCCTCAAGGTATCAAAACCTGGGGTTATTTTAATTAAAAGTAATTTACTTTCTGCGTTAAATTTTGGATCTTTTCCACGAAAAACAGTATCTGATTTCTGGGTATTGATATTGAAATAACAAACAAAACCATCACCAATTAATGGGCTAGTTTCATAGGCGATCCACACCCCATCATTTGAAATTTGTTGTTTTTCAATTTTATTCCATTGGTAATAGGCATTGTGGTCAATGATTTTTTTCTGAGCCAATAGACAAACAGGAAATAATAATAGAAGTAATATTAATTTTTTCACATCATTTATTTTTAAAATTAGCAAAATACACTCCAATAAAAATAACAAGCATAAGCATAATTTTTATGCCCGTTATCGCCGAAGTATAATTCTCGGACCAACCAATAGAAGCGAACAAAATAGTAAAGAAAATAACCATTACTGGCTGAGCATAAATATAAGTGCTGGATGCAGTTGGCGACAAATAGCGCAGGCCATACATCGTTAATAGATAAGTAAAAAAGGTAACTCCGACAATCACATACACGATCTTCCAAATAAATTCAACTGGGATTTGCATAAAATTGGTAGCCAAAGTTTCCGGAATTGTAGGTGGGAAAATTAAGACAAATCCTAAACCAAAGGTAAATACCCAGGTTATTACGGTCAAGGGTTTATATTTACTCATTAGTGGTTTTGCAATGACTAGATATATGGCATAACTCAAGGAATTTAACACTAAAAATACATCTCCAAAAATAGAGCCACTTGAAGTTCCAGCGCTATTCATAGTAAGCGCTATTGTGCCTGAAGCACCTAAAAAGATCCCAATTGCTTGAAGCAAAGAGATTTTTTCTTTTCGAAGGAAATAGGATAAAATAACGACCATAATTGGATTAAATGCCATTATGATTCCTGCGTTAAATGCAGAGGAAAGGTGCAGTCCGTGGAAAAAGAACAATTGATTTATAGCTACACCAAATAATCCACAAGCAGCTAATAATCCAATGTCTTTTTTGAGAATCTTTTCAAAATAAAAAAAACGATATAAAACCCAAAAAAGAAGGCAAGCCCCACTTACCCTCAATAATATAAAAACAGTTGGGGTCAAATACAAAGGCATGACGCCTTTTGCGAGAATATGACTTGCTGCATATAAGAGATTGACAATAAATAAGGCCAAATGTGCTTTCCAGACAGATTTCATTTTCCGAAAAATTTCCATTGTCTTTTCAAAACAGAACTTCTAAAATCATCCAGTTTTTCTGTTACACCTTGGTGCTTAAACTTATCCAACAATTTAAGTGTTCCTTTTCCTTGTTTATAATCCATTTCATCTGAAAAAATTGGAATAAGTGCCAAAAATCTAATCGTCTTTTCTTCCGAAGTAATTGGCGTTAAAAATTTTGATAATGCTATTGGATTCGAAATAATGAAATGATTTTGAAGCATGGAACTTGAGAGGCTATTCATTTCTTTTCCGCATGGAAGTGTGTGACCATTTCCCAACCAAGTTTCTTTTTCAATTACATATTTCTTAATTCTTTCTAGCCAAATAAAAACCCAATTCATTGACGGATTATCGAGCGCTGTACTGTCCCAATAACTGGGTAAATAAAAATAAAGTTCATTAAATTCTTCCCCTACATGCTTTTCATGCACCCGCATCTTAAAATCAGAAAGGTTATTGGTGAGTAAGACGCTACCTGAAAATTGATTTGAATCTATCAGTATAAAGTCACCATAATCATTGTGAAGTTCTTTTATATGCTTAGCATCGAAACGCGTTTCTAATTCTTTTAATAATGTATGCATTTGGTAAAGATAATCTTGCTAATGGAATGATGGTAAAATAAAATCCTTCTTCTGATTAAAATTGACCGTATAACTGGTATCCGTTAAAGTATATAAAAAAGAAATAAGGTCTGTTTTGTTTTGAGGCGAAATCCGAAACGGATGTATTTTTTTATCTTGATTTACCCCTTTATTTCCGCCTTGGCTATAATGCGATACTACTGCATCAAGGGTCTGTAAAGATCCATCATGCATATAGGGAAAAGTCAATTCAACATTTCTCAAAGAAGGAATTTTAAACTTTCCTATATCGTTTTTATTATTTGTGATTCTATAACGGCCTTTATCCTTGCCATATATTTTATACAAGCCATTATTGGCCGTTTCAAAAGTAGTAAACAAGGGAGGTGGATGACATCCTACACAAGCAAAATCATTACTAAACAGTTTTAATCCTCTTTTAGCTGAAGTTGAAAGAGCTTCTTTATCTCCTGCCATAAAAAGATCGTATTTAGATTTTGTTGAAAATAAGGAGCGTTCAAACGCTGACAAACTTCTTGTCAATACCCAAGCATCAAATGGACGATGATATACTTCCTTTGCAGCATTCGCATAAAAGGGAATTCGAGACAGTTTTTTAATTAATTTGGGTAGGTCATTGCCCATTTCTCGATGATCTTTTAAAGGAACTAGCACTTGCATTTCAAGCGTTGGAACCTGTCCATCATACATTAATGTAGGAGAGAAACTTACATTTAATAA
>CANJQZ010000200.1 GCA_947476515.1 Flavobacteriales bacterium | reverse complement strand
GGCAGGCGCTTGCATCAGAGTGGAGTCGGAGGGGTTCGAACCCTCGTCCAAACGACGAATATTCTAGCTTTCTACATGCTTATTTCTTGATTGATTTTCGATCGTGAGACGGACAAGAACACCCAAACCCACAACTTAGCTTCTAAAGTTTCGCAAACGCTTAGAAACATCGCGAATGCTAGCCTGATGGGATGAACTTCCGATTGGTAAATCTAACAGGCAGAGATCTACCGGAAGTACTCGTCCAACCTACTAAACTTCGATCGGATAAAGCCAACTAACTATCAGTTAATTAAGCAGCAAGTGCGTATGACGAATTGTCAATTATAGTTCGAGACAAGATATTAAAGAGGTTCATCTCAACCCTCTGCATGCTGACACTTGACTACCGCTATCGCTGTCAAATCCAATGTCGACCCCAAAGAACTTAGGTGCAAAGATAGAGAATAATAAACGCCTTCCTTGAATTTTGTGAAATTTTAAGCAAAAAAAAAGTAGGAACATGTCCTACTTCTGATTATAATATTATCTAAAATCAATATTCATCTTCGTTGAATAGAAAGTCTTCTCTGGAAGGATAGTCCGGCCAAATTTCTTCTATACTTTCATATACATCTCCTTCGTCTTCTAAGTCTTGTAAGTTTTCAACTACTTCTAAAGGTGCTCCTGTACGAATGGCAAAATCAATCAATTCATCCTTGGATGCTGGCCATGGCGCGTCTTCTAAATAGGATGCTAATTCTAGTGTCCAGTACATATTTTATGCTTTTAATTTTTGTTTCTAATTTCGGCAAAAGTAATCTTTATTTTGAACTTTGCAAGGAATTCATCAATAGATCTAAAATAATTTGTAAAATTTATCTTATTTACATCTTTGGATGCCACGCTTGTTCTTTAGCATCAAGGTCTTGCGCTAGTTTTCTGCCCAAAACAAAAAAGTAATCACTCAAGCGATTTACATAGGATAAAAGTACCATTTCAATAGGGTAAAGCTCATGTAATTCTACCATTATGCGCTCCGCTCTCCTGCAAACACATCTTGTGATGTGAGAAGCAGAAACCGTTGGATGACCACCTGGAAGTATAAAGAATTTCATTGGGGGTAATTGTGATTCCATTGCATCTATCCAATCTTCCAATTGGGTAACATCTTTTTCTTTGATTTCAGGTAATGCCATACTTGTTTTTTCTGGATCTTGAGCCAAATGGGAACCAATGGTGAACAAGCGATCTTGAATTTCAATGAGTTGCGCCACATACTCAGGATTGATCTGCTGATCTCTTAGCATTCCAATGTGCGCATTTAATTCATCTACAGTTCCATAAGCATCTATTCGGATGGAATGTTTTGAAACTCTAGTCCCTCCAATTAATCCGGTCTTTCCTGTATCTCCCTTTTTTGTATATATCTTCATTCTAAAGTGTATTCATTACTGATTCTATGGAAATTTCTTCACCCGCTAAATGAAGAATCCGCTGCATTACTTCATCTACAATAGCGTCTGGACAAGAAGCACCAGAGGTAATTGCAATGTTTAATTTATCTTTTTCAGGTAAAAATTTATGTTCCTGCGACACGAATTTTTGATGAATATCATAACTGTGAATCTCGTCTTTGGAAATTATTTCTTGGTGACTGTTGATGAAATAGGTAGTAAATTTTTGTTCTAACAATTCAACCAAATGTGTGGTATTTGAACTGTTGTATCCTCCTACAACAACTGCCAAATCTAATGACTCTTCCATGAGTGCATAAGTAGAGGATTGGTTGTCATTGGTGGCGTAACATAAGGTGTCTCTTGTATCAGCCATGTGATCTTTCAATTCTAGCGCTCCGTATTTAGTCAGCATGATGCTTCTTAAATAACTGGTAATGGCTTCGGTGTCCGAAGCTAACATGGTGGTTTGATTGACAACACCAAGCTTTTTTAAATCTTTATTTGGATCAAAATCCTTGGAGTACTTACCTTCGAAATAGGTATAAAAGTTGTCAATTTCAATATCTCCTTGAATGATTTTACCTAAGTAAATAGCATCATCCATATTTTTCAATACTATGGAAGGACTATTGATCTGACTGTGAGAAAAAGTAGCTCTCGTTTCTTCATGTTCGAACTTGCCATGGATAATGATTGTGTGATCTGTTTCTCCAAGTTTTTCTGAACGATTCCATACTTTTTCTACAAAAGGACAAGTAGTATTATAACTGTCTATATTTAGTCCTCTAGCGCGAAGGTCATTTTCAAGTTCAACGGTGGTTCCGAACGCTGGAATTATAATAATGTCCTCTGGTGTCAATTTATCTAGGTCGAATAAGGAGTTTCCTTCGGTGTCTTGTAGGAAAATAATCCCCTGATCCTTCAGATCATCATTTACAGTTGGATTGTGAATCATTTGACTCAACAAAAAGATGCGTTTGTCAGGATGGGTTCTTAGGGCATCGTATGATTTTTCAATTGCATTTTCGACGCCATAACAAAAACCAAAATGCCGGGCTAAGAAAAAAGTAACCCTGCCAAAAGTTAGTTGGGTAGGAGTAAAGTCTTTTTTTCTTGGGTCCTCCAATTTTCGCTTAGCTTTTACTTTGCTGATAATAGGTGATCGAAAGAAAGACGGGACATCAAATTGTTTCATGGTAATGGCTTGAAAACGAATGAAGCGAAGCATTGTTCATTCGGACACTAACAAATATAAAAAAAGAAAGGCTATCAAAAATATTTGATAGCCTTTTTTAACGCTTTGTTGTGCTTATTGAATTTCTAAAGGTTTGTCTTTATCGTGTTTAACCTTATAACTGTAATCAATTAATCGAGTTTCTTTAGCTTTAAGATTAAAACTCCATTCGAGTAAACCGGTATTTTTATCAAAACGACCTTTACCCATTTCTAAAGCTTCAATGGTAATGTCAGCATTTTGAGTAATTGGAAATTGATCTTGAATTATTAAATCAATAGCACTTGATTTTAAACTTTTCACCTCTATATTATAAGCGAAAGTTCTTTCTCTTTTATCTCCAACTATCTTATCCTTCAATTCTTTCTTGAGTAGAGTTCTTTTGATAACAATATTAGGATCTTTACCAAGCGAAAGGTTGAGCGTATCTTCCATCGTGGTTGGATCAATAAATGTTTCTCCAATATAAGAACCATCGAAGAAAATATTGGCTTTAGCGGGAACCAATTGCAAGTCATCTAGTTTGGTCATTTGTGCCACTAAATAAACGGATGCATCCATTTTTGGAACTGCAAAATATTTAAATTTAGTTTCTAAATCAATAGTTTTAACCAGCACCATGTGTTGTTCATTATTTGATTTGATCGTGTAGGGTAAATCTATTTTAAATTCAGCGGAAATTAAATGATGAACTGTGGTCGTAAACTGATCAGCAGTTAATGCTTCCATGTCATCGACTGAATTTCTTTGTTCAAAATTATATCCCATATTGAACGCAGATTGAGGTATAAATTTCACATCTTCTAATCTTAATTTTTCTTTCTCCTGAGTCCTGTAGATATTGTAATCAATGTACCAAGGATTTAAAGTTGGCTTGGTTTTATTTACGAAAGGATTATTCGTAGAAATGTTAAGTTTTATATCATTCCAATCCAAACCCGTATTTTGATATACTTGAGCTTTGTAAGTTAGATTTAATTTACCTGTTGTAGCATCACTCCTTAAATCATATAATGGCGTCCATCCAGCATTAGTAACAAGATAAGAAAAGCTCATTTTGCCTGCCACAGCTTCTTTGCAAGATACAGTAACAGTTATTCTTGGAATAGGGTTGTTAGGGGTTTGAATAAGACCATTATTTTGTTGGTAATTTCTTAGAACTTGCAGGCGTACTTCCATTCCACTTTTTCGATCTAGTTTCTCTTGTTTTCTTTTTTCTAAAGCAAGAAGTTTTTTATTGATTTCATTCATTTTAACAGAATAATATTCTACCGCCATTTTTAATAGATTAATGGAGTCGTTCACTTTTCCTTGACCTCTAATCGCTCCATTTCCAGAAATGATCGCTTTACTAGCATTTAAAACATTTATTTCATCAGTTATCTCTTGAATGTCATAGCCGAGATTACGCAAAGAATCTTCCAGAACCTGAATGTCTCTTTTTATTTTATAAGGAATTGCGTCAGGCGTAGCATTTATAGGCTGCGGGTAGAATAAAGAAT
>CANJQZ010000199.1 GCA_947476515.1 Flavobacteriales bacterium | reverse complement strand
TTGATATGCATTTGAAGACCTGACTTCAAGTTTGCCGCTTTATTATTATGAATTATATTTCTTTTCGCTAATTTATCTAACATAGCAACTACTGAAGGAAACATAGTCTCAGCTTCTTTACGATCTTTAATTTCACGCAATTTACGAGAAGCATTACGCGCAGTTTTGTGTTGATATTTGTTTAACACTCTCTTCGTTTCATTAGAACGAATTCTCTTAATTGCTGATTTATGATTTGCCATAATCTATTTAATATTTAACTAAAATAATACTTTTTTTTTAGTAGCCCATAGGAGAATCGAACTCCTGTTACCAGGATGAAAACCTGGCGTCCTAACCACTAGACGAATGGGCCATTGTTATTTCCCCTTAATTTGGGAGTGCAAATATACATTGAAAAACAATAAGTAACAACGAAGATTAAAAAAAAAATTAATTTTCTGTATCCTCGTGTTTCATTTTGAAGCCTAATTGTTTACCCGTCTTCAATCTTAGCCCCTCCCCTATGAGTTGAATTTGAGCAACAGACAGCTCCTCCTGATTAGCATACGGAGGAATTAGAAGATCAAGAGACATGGCATAATGAAAGGTCATTTGAACCATTAATGTTATGAACTCATCATTGATTTCCATGCGCTGAGGATCACGGAAAAGAGTTCCTAATTGTCCATTTCCTTCTACCATAAAGTGTCGTTCTTTATTTATTTTAATGCGTGCAATTAAATAACCTATATCATCCAAACGATTTTGAAGAAATGATTCTGCGAGAAAATTATAAATATTGATAAGCCCAAAATAACCATGGTCACTATCTGCCTGAAAATAAGCGGTTCCCCATAATGGATTTTCATCAGGCAATCTAAAAATATTATTGTGCAAACTAAAAACTAAAACATCACTTCCAACAAAAACATGAATTTCATAGTTTCCTTTTTCCTTAAAGGATAAGCGAACTCTTTTGTCCGTGATTTTCTCTTGCAAACCCAACAACTCTTTTTTAATCGCCTCTTTGAGCATTATAAAAACTTTTTCGCAATCGTCAGCAATATCTTGTTTTAAACTAGCTTTACTAACCAAAAGCTTAACTAATTGTTCTCTATTTTGGCTTACTTGATCTTTTTTCATTACAATATATTTAATACAAAGATAGCGATGAAACCCTATAAAAATGTATAAATTTGAAGCTATGAGAAGATTTTTTTTGCTTTGGAAACCACTCCTTCTACATGGATTGTTTTTATTAATCTCTAGCTTGGTTTTACACATTATTTTTTGGGCCTACAATGCACGATTTTTTCACTTAAAGTTTACCGATGTTGTCGCCTTCATTCCGTTTGATTTGTCTTGCATAGCATTAATGATGTTACCTATAATCATACTATATTTTTTACCGATTCCAACACAACTCACAACAATCAAACAAGTGTTAATAAAATGCTTTTGTATTGTCAACCTAGTTGTATTGCTCCTTAGTAATATTTGGGATACTGCTTTTTTTGAATTCAGCCAAAAAAGGACTGGATTAGACATGTATTTATACTTATTAAAAAGTCCTGAAAAAAATATGATCTGGTGGATCATCATAGACTATTGGTATTTTACCTTGCTTTTTCTTATTTGGCTTCTAATTGGTTTTTATTATTTTCCATTTAAAGAAATTTTCGATAGTAAAAAAGCAGATTTGCGCCAATGGTTCTATGTAGTAATTGGATTGATCATCGTGCTTGAAATAGGAAGATGGAGTTTTGGAACCAAACCATTAGGCGTACTTGATGCAAACGCATACACAGAATCAAATGAAGTTCCACTCATTTTAAATTCCACATTTGTTCTCATTAAAACAATACAAAGTGAAGAAATTCCCAGTAAAGAACTTATCAGTCTAAAAAAAAGTAAATTATATTTTAACCCACTACACAAAGCATCCAGTATGGATGGAGGTCAAAAAGGTAAAAATGTAGTCGTGATATTACTAGAAAGCTTTGGGGATAAGGTGATTTTTAAAAAAGAAAACGGCATTAAAATAACACCATTCTTAGATTCACTATTATCAGAATCTCGCTATTACTGCAATGGAATGGCCAATGGAAAACAATCAATTGAAGCACTTCCAGCCATCTTTGCTTCCCTTCCGAACTTAACCAATACGCCCTATATTTTGAGTTCCTTTTGTAATAATAATATTGTCGGATTACCAGTTCATTTAAAAACCATTGGCTATTCTAGCGCTTTTTTTCATGGTTCTTACAATGGATCAATGCGCTTTGATTCGTTCTCGAAACGACTAGGATTTGAAAAATATTATGGAAAAAACGAGTATCCATACGCCAATCATGATGATCTACATTGGGGTATCCCAGATTCTTATTTTAATCCTTGGTGCTCTAAAAAAATCAGTACTTTGAAGCCTCCTTTTATTTGTGCACTTTTCACTTCCTCCTCCCACCATCCATATGCTATTCCAGAAAAATTCCTAACCGCTGAAATTGCAAAATTATCTAAGGTAAATGCCTCTTATCTTTGTTCAGATAACAGTTTAAGATCATTTTTTAAGGAGGCACAAAAAACAAAATGGTATCAAAATACACTGTTCGTAATTTGTGCTGATCACACTCCTGAACAATTAGATATTTCAGCCATTGAAATAGAAGATAAATATCGAATTCCTATAGCATTTTTCACCCCCGACGGAAGTATTTTACCTTCTAAAAACATTGAAATAATTCAGCAAATGGATATAATGCCTGCTATTCTAAACTTTCTAAATTATAAAAAACCATATTATGCATTTGGAAATGAATTAAATACAACAGGTGGAGAGGCATTGAATTACTTGAATGGAAATTATTATTTGATACAATCCATGCAAACACTAAGCTTCAATGAAGAAAAGGCACAATTCTTGTTGCGTCCAAAAAGCGAAGGAAATATTGTATCATTTAGAAAAAAATCGTTATATTTGAATAAATCTAGATTAGAATTACGCTTAAAATCAATGATAGAGCGATACAGGTTAGATTTAAGAAGGAATAAAACAAGCATAAGGTGAAAAAGAAAATTTGGTTTATTATCAATCCGATTTCTGGAGTTCGAAGAAAAGACGATCTCCCTGCTTTGATTGCCTCTAATTTAGACCTTGATAAATTTGATTACGAAATCCAATACACAGAATTTAAAGGTCACGCTATTGCACTTGCAAAAGATGCAATCAAGGAAAACATTGATATTGTTTGTGCAGTTGGTGGTGATGGTTCTGTTCACGAAGTTGGGACAGCTCTTATTGGTTCAAAAGTACTGTTAGCTATCATTCCAATTGGATCTGGAAATGGATTAGCGCGTCACATGCACATTCCTTTATCCGTTAAGAAAGCTATTATTTGTATTAACGAGTCCAAAGAAATTTCGATGGATACTGTGCTTGTTAACAATCAACCCTTTTTAGGCGTTGGAGGTTATGGATTTGATGCTTTGATTGCAAAGAAATTTGATGAGCACAAAAAGAGGGGGCTTTGGACTTATGTAAAATTAATTTTAAAAGAATTTCTAAGATATAATCCTATTAATATTTCAATAGATGCTAACGGGCAAGTCAAAAAACTACCAGTTATGTTATGTACTCTTGCGAATACTTCTGAATTTGGAAATGGATTTATATTCTCTCCAAAATCAGATGCTACAGATGGCAAAGTGGAACTTTTCTTATTAAAACCATTCTCTTTTTGGAGACTTCCAGGTATTGCACTTCGATTTATTATTGGAAGATCTGAAAATAGTGCCTACACAGAAGTATTATCATTCGATCATGCAACAATTCGCATGACTCAACAACTTGCACATTATGATGGAGAACCAAGCACTACAAATGGTGTTTTAAATATCAAAGTTGTTCCAAGAAGTTTAAATATTCTCATCGGAAAATAAAGAATCATGTCATCATTCGAAATGTCTTTTGAAGATCTATTAATAGGTCTCAATAAATTAACACCTTCACAACAACCCATTTGGGGTGAAATGTCTTCTCAACGCATGGTTGAGCACCTAAGTGAAATGCTGAGAATGGCGCAAGGAACAACTTTGTTCACCTTGGCAATTCCAGAGGATAAAGTTGCTAAAATGCAGGAGTTTTTATACTCAGAAAAGGAAATGGCAAAAAACATTGCGGTGGATATCGCTCCAGCTGATCGTGA
>CANJQZ010000198.1 GCA_947476515.1 Flavobacteriales bacterium | reverse complement strand
TTTACGATTTCCCCAGGCCAACATCGCAACAAAAAAGGCACTGATCTCAATGTCTGGTTTTGAATTAAATTGATGTGGAATTTGTATAGGATCGGATTCGATAAAATCAGCTGATTCGTATTGTTCAGCCTTATAATCTAAGAATTCTTTAAGTTCGATTTCGTTCATTGATGTTACAAGAAAACTCCATCTGCCATTACTAAAGTTCGGTCTGCCATTTGCGCTAACTTCTCATTATGGGTTACGATTACAAAAGTTTGGTTAAAGTCTTCTCTTAACTGAAAAAATAAATCATGCAATTCTGCCGCATTTTTTGAATCTAGATTCCCAGAAGGTTCATCGGCAAATATAATGGCAGGTTGATTCATCAATGCTCTACAAACAGCTACGCGTTGTTGTTCCCCGCCTGAAAGTGCTGATGGTCGATGGTTGATGCGATCACCTAAACCTAATTTTTCAAGAATACCTTTTGCTCTTTCGCTCGCTTCTTTTTTATTAAATCCATGAATGAGTGCTGGAAGCATCACATTTTCATAGGCATTAAATTCAGGTAATAATTGGTGAAATTGAAAAATAAATCCAATTTTCTCATTTCTAAATTTAGCTAATGCTTTACTATTCAATTTAAATGGATCAACTCCATCGATAATAACGGTGCCTGAATCTGGTCTATCTAAGGTGCCTAAGATTTGTAGCAGAGTAGTTTTTCCAGCTCCAGAGGAACCGACAATGGAAACTATTTCTTTTGCATTAATATGAAGATCAACTCCGCGAAGGATTTCTAATGAACCATATTTCTTATGTATACCCTCAGCTTTTAGCATTATTTGTCCAATTTTAAGGTATGTCCCATTTTATCTCTTTTAGTTCGAAGATAGGATGCATTATGAATATTACTTTGAATTTCAAGTGAAATATTTTCGATGATCTCAAGTCCATAACCTATCAAACCTGTTCTTTTCTTAGGGTTATTCGACATTAATTTCATTTTACTCACACCCAATTCACGCAAAATTTGAGCGCCGATACCATAATCTCTTTCGTCTGCTTGAAATCCTAATTCAATATTGGCTTCCATGGTATCCATTCCGCCTTCTTGAAGTTTATAGGCCTTTAATTTATTTACAAGACCAATTCCTCTTCCTTCTTGATTCATGTATACGATAACTCCTTTCCCTTCTTTTTCGATCAGTTCCATTGCTCGGTGGAGTTGTGGTCCGCAATCACATCTGCATGACCCAAAAATGTCACCAGTTAAACACGAAGAATGCACACGAACTAAAATTGGCTCATCGATTTCCCAAGTCCCTTTTACTAAAGCTAAATGATCCATGTCATTGCTTTTATCCTTAAAGGCATGCAATTGGAAATCGCCAAAATCAGTGGGTAAAAATACATTTACCACCTTTTCAACTAAACTTTCATGGGCAATTCTATATTTAATTAATTCCTCGATAGAAATTATTTTTAAATTAAATTTTTGTGCAATATCGATCAGTTGCGGTAATCTTGCCATGGATCCATCTTCATTCAAAATTTCAACGATTATTCCTGCTTCTTCGAATCCCGAAAGTCTTGACAAATCAACTGCAGCTTCTGTATGGCCAGCGCGTCTTAGCACACCACCTTTTTTGGCTCTTAAAGGAAAAATATGTCCTGGTTTGCCCAATTCTTCTGGTCTAGTTGCAGGATCTATCATGGCCAATACGGTTTTAGCTCGATCACTTGCAGAAATTCCTGTGGTACACCCATGTCCAATTAGATCTATACTTACCGTAAATGGGGTTTCATATGCTGCTGAATTGTTACTCACCATCATTTCTAAACCTAATTTATCACAGCGTTCTTCACTTATTGGAGCACAAATTAATCCACGGCCATGGGTAGCCATAAAATTAATCACTTCTGGAGTTGCGTTTCGTGCTGCCGTTAAAAAATCACCTTCATTCTCACGATCCTCGTCATCAACGACAATAATCACCTCTCCTTGCTGTATTGCAGCAATTGCTTCCTCTATACTATTGAGTTGAAATTCCATATTTTTAATTACTTGGTATTTGAGCTAATGTTTTTAAATAAAATCCCCAGAATTTTTGAACGGATGAAATTTGAACTTTTTCATCTGGAGAATGCGCTGCACGAATATTCGGACCGAAAGAAATCATATCAACGCCTGGTAAATGAACACCTAAAATTCCGCATTCAAGTCCCGCATGACAAGCTTTCACTTGTGGTTCTTCTTCAAATAAATTAACATATAAATCGCGCATAAGTTGTAAAATATTTGAACTTGGATTTGGTTTCCATCCTGGATAATCACCACCTTGTGTAACGGTTGCTCCAATTAATTCGAAGCAAGCGCGAATCGCCATAGCAACTTCAGCTTTAGTGGATTCAACAGAACTTCTTTGCAGCGATTGTGTCGAAAAATGACCATCCTTAATGATTACTCGTGCCAAACTTGAAGATGTTTCTACCAATCCTATGATGTCTGGACTCATTCTAAAGACTCCATTATGAACTGCACACAAGGTATTTATGATGGAATTAAAACCTTCAGTATCCATTGCTTTTCCTCTAGCTTCAGCAGGAGAAAGATCAATTTTAAAATTCGGTTCTATCGTTTTAAATTCTTCAATAATCACTAAAGTATCTTCTTGAAAAAGTGCTTTGAAATTTGATTCATTTTCAATGGCCACTGCGATTTGAGTACTCGCTTCTCTTGGTATAGCATTTCTCAAACTGCCTCCATCAAATTGAATCAATTGGATTGGTATCTCTTTATTTATTTTCCAAAGAATTCGGGCTAATATTTTATTAGCATTTCCTCTTCCTTTATCAATATCCATTCCTGAATGTCCGCCTAATAAACCTGAAATGGAAATATCAAAAACTTGA
Source organism: Flavobacteriales bacterium (assembly GCA_947476515.1). Taxonomy (GTDB): domain Bacteria; phylum Bacteroidota; class Bacteroidia; order Flavobacteriales_D; family Crocinitomicaceae; genus UBA952. Next base: position 1,323 of record CANJQZ010000198.1, on the reverse strand, counting down.
GCATTGTTATTTATTGCTACTTCTTTATATGATAAACTGGTATTGGTATCAATGCCACCTGCACATCCTACTGATAATTCATCATCATCTTCAGTGTCCAGATTGAGTAAAATTTTTCCTTCTAACAAAGTTCCGTCTAATTCTTTAGCACCGGTCATTCCAGTTTCTTCATCAATGGTAAATAGTGCTTCAAGAGCAGGATGTTTTATATTGTCGGAAGCTAAAACAGCCATAATTGCAGCGACTCCTATACCATTGTCAGCTCCTAGGGTAGTACCATTGGCACGCACCCAATCACCTTCGATCAGCATTTCAATTCCTTGTGTGTCAAAATTAAAGGTTGTAGCATTGTTTTTTTGATGCACCATATCCAAGTGTGATTGTAAAATAGTAGTCACACAATTTTCCATTCCCTCACTTGCTGGTTTTTTTATAATTACATTACCAATAGCATCTTCAATGGTTTCAAGTCCTAATCCTTTTCCGAAATCCAACATAAATTGTCTTACACGCTCTTCTTTTTTTGATGGGCGAGGAACTGCGTTTAATTGTTCGAAATATTTCCACAACGCTTGTGGCTCTATGGTTTTAAATTGACTCATCTTAAGGGAATTTTGGAAATTGTTGAAAATCAGGATCTCTTTTTTCTAAAAAGGCGTTTTTTCCTTCTTGAGCTTCCTGAGTTAAGTAATAGAGTAGGGTAGCATCTCCAGCCAATTCCATCAATCCATGTTGTCCATCGAGCTCAGCATTCATAGATCTTTTGATCATTCTTAGGGCAAGCGGACTTCTTTTCATGATGATATTGCACCATTCAACAACGGTATCTTCTAATTGGTCAAAAGGAACAACTTTATTTACCATTCCCATTTTTTCGGCTTCTTCGGCAGTATATTGATTGCATAAGAACCAAATTTCACGCGCTTTTTTCTGTCCAACATGTCTGGCCAGGAAAGAGGAACCGAATCCACCATCAAAACTCCCAACTTTCGGACCCGTTTGTCCAAATTTCGCATTGTCAGAAGCGATCGTAAGATCACAAACTACATGCAATACATGTCCACCACCGATTGCATAACCATTTACCATGGCAATTACCGGTTTAGGAAGAGAACGAATGGCTTTGTGAAGATCTAGTACATTAAGACGAGGCACACCATTTTCTGAAATGTATCCACCAATTCCTTTAACATTTTGATCACCACCCGAACAAAAAGCTTTATCGCCTGCACCTGTTAGCACAACGACATTAATATCATTTCTTTCCCTACAAATGTGCATAGCATCTAACATTTCCATGTTGGTTTCAGGACGAAATGCATT
>CANJQZ010000197.1 GCA_947476515.1 Flavobacteriales bacterium | reverse complement strand
TCTAACCAAGCAGTGCCTCTATCTAATACAGCTACTTTTAATTTCCCCATTTTTAGATACGCAGCATTTATATCTGTTATTTCATATTCTCCCCTTGCTGAAGGCGCTAAATTTTTAGCGATCTCTATCACTGAGTTATCATAAAAGTACAATCCTGGAACTGCATAATTTGATTTTGGATTCTTAGGTTTTTCTTCTATTGATATTGCTTTCATTTCTGCATCAAACGACACTACACCATATCTTTCCGGATCACTTACATGGTAGGCATATACAACTCCACCTGTAGGATTGTTGTTTTCCTTAAGTAAGGCGTCCATACCAACACCATAAAAAATATTATCACCGAGTACTAATGCTACTTTGTCTTTTCCAATAAAGTCAGCACCTATTACAAATGCTTGCGCTAGTCCGTTCGGAACTTCTTGAACTGCATAAGAAAATGAGCATCCTAAGGCACTTCCATCGCCTAATAATTTCTCAAATTGAGGAAGATCATGAGGAGTGGAAATGATTAGAATTTCTCGAATTCCAGCACTCATAAGTATGGATAGTGGGTAATAGATCATTGGCTTGTCATAGATAGGCATCAGCTGTTTACTCACTGCAAGTGTCAGTGGGTGTAAGCGTGTTCCTGATCCTCCGGCTAGAATTATTCCTTTCATTTTTTTCGTTTAATTGTAGTTACAACCACCTAAATAAATCTTCAAAAACTCTTTTTCCCCATGGGGTATTGGCATATTCTTTTTCAATCTTAGTCTTAAATTCAAGCATACTATACACTTTGTTTTTCCCATAGGAAGGTGTAATTTGTGTTGGATCTAATTCGGATAACATTTCTACTTTTTTGGCAAAATAAATAACACCCCCATCTTCGGTAGCAATTCCAAGAATAACGCCTGGTAGTCCACCAAACCCTTCCGGTCCAACAGAAGGAATAAGCGCACTGGTATACCATGCATAGATTCTAGTAGAATCATTTTTTTGATAGATTGCTTTTCTGCAATTGTAGCCACTTATATCTCTTTTGCTATCCGTAATTTGCCATTTTCTTTCTGCTAAAGAATCGCCGATGTAAACATTTTGACCGAATAATGATAAAATAGACAATTGTTTTTCCCTCTTGATAAACTGATAATATTGATTTTTCGTAGTCATCCATGACATTTCATCAGGCGCATTAGAGGGCACTGGGTTGAAATAAGAAATGGTATCATTGAAGTACAAAATAAATTCTTCCGTTTTTATTTTATTGTCCTCGTTGACAAATCTCTTCATCCGCGGATCATTGAACCGTTTCATTAAATTGGTCCGTCTTTCATAGGTAATCTTTCCAGTGGAGTAGGTTTGACCCCAAGAAATAGATTGCGAAATAAAGAGCAGAATAAAAAGGAGTCGCTTAATGCCAACCATTGAAATCATCTTCTTTAGTTTTATTATTATTGAATTTGTAAGTAAGCTTTACCAAGAAATATCTGGAAATAATTTTGGTGAAATTATCAGTGATGACATTTCCATTTAATTGTCGCTGAACATTAATATTTTGATTTAAAATATCATTGGCAGTAAGTGCCAAAATAATATTTCTATTCGATGAAAAGGAGCGACTGATTTCTGCATTAATAATAAATAAGTTTTTATTGTAACCATTGGCACGCTGAGAATTAATCGAGTAAGTAGCGTCCCATTTTATAATGAAGTTTTGTGGTAAAGTCCATTTAAAGTCAATACTATATTTCTGAGAGGAATAAGGTGTGCTTGAGGCGGATGATAAGGAACTCACTGGACTGTTAAAACTATAGAATTGACTGAAAGTAATTTCTAAAGAATCTAATTTTATCTCAACATCTAATCCACCACTAAGCGCTGTGTTTTGGGTAACATTTGCTTGATTATTTACCAAGTTGGTATATCTATTGTAGGAAGCATTCATATTAGGATTAAACTCTAATTTTCTGTTTAAAACTGGATATCCACACCCGGCGAAAACATTTGCAAAAATATTTCCATCAACATTGATGGTTTGTGATGTGGTTTGACCAATGGTATTATAAGTTGTAGAAGTTGCAAAGGCATTGTTTGTTAAACTAGCATTCATTCCAGACCAAATATACCTTCCCGACATGGCTTGCCAGGAGTTAAAATTAAAGCGCAAGTTGTGTACATAGTTGGGCTTTAAATTAGGATTTCCTTGTTTGATTCTATTTGGGTTGGTATTGTCGGGCACAGGTTGTAAATCGGTAATAGAAGGTTGACTTGAATTGGTGGTATAATTCACTTCAAGTCTTTTACTCATACTCGGTTTGAATTGATAACTAAATCGTGGAAGTAGATTGGTAAAAGATTGATGAATAGTTGTATCCGTCACTAAATTCTTGTTATCAATATTTATTGACCTCAGACCCAATCCACCAGAAACTCTATGCGCACTAGCTTCATATATAAGTATTGCAGTACCTTTTTGCTGTATCCTTGAATTGTCAAATTGGTTGGTTAAATAATTGACATTTTCCGAATAGTTACCATCTAATCCTCGGTTAAATGTTTGTTTGTCTTGCTTTGATCCCCCAAGTTCAAACAGGTATTCAATTTGGGCTTTCCAATTTTTTGAAATGGGTTCCGTATAAGTTAGAATTCCATAATGATTGAAAGTAGAATTATTGTTTATTTTCTTTTGATCAATAGTGTCTGTCTGATTACTAAAAAAGGATTTGGTAGATAGATTTCCATCACTTTTATTAGAAACATTATTGGCAATATACTTCAATTCAATTTCTCGAACTGGTTTTTTAAATCGTCTTCTCAAAGTAGCTTCATTCCTTAAAGTTGTTCCTTTCGAAATATTTGTATTGTTTATTTGTGTCTCGAAGGTTTGAACCAAGTCTTCATCAAGGTATTTGGCTACACTATAATTATTGGTGTTTGCAGCATCGAGTTGAACACTAGGCTTAAGTTCAAAATAAGTAAGTGAATCCAGGTTACTGCTTATGTTGGCATTGATACGATGCGATTGATTGATGGATTGATTGTAGGAAGAATCTTTAGTGTAATAACTTGTATCCGCTAAGAAATATTGAGACAAACTACTTTGAGCTGCTTTAAGTCTATTGTCATAATAGGAATAGTTAAGCCCTATTTTTCCTGTTTTTCCGAATCGATCACTATAATATAATCCTGCTTTTAAAGTCTGCGGGACTCCACTCGTGTTTTTTTGTGAACTTTGATCCCACATACTCATTCCACTATTATCTCTTTCATTTTCTAAGCCGAACTTACTCATGTCTCCCCATCCAAAATTTGATCTTGGTGTGTTGGATCCTAGGGCAAAAACCGATATTTTTTGTTTTTTATTGAATTTATTAAATAGTAATTCGCTCTCATAGAAACCAGTCTTACTTATTAATCCAAGATCAGAAGCCCCAGATACTTTGCCGAAATATCCTTTTTTTGCACTGTCCTTTAATTTTAAGTCCATGACTTGAATTTTTTCATCTTCTCCTACCTTTCCATTTTCATTTTTCTTTTCATATACCTGAACAGAGGCAATGCCTTTTGCTCCGAGGTTTTTTGTCGCAATGGTTGGGTCTGTTCCAAAAAACTCATCTCCATCAACAAGTACTTGGCTAATGGCCCTGCCTTGTGATGTTATCTTTCCTTGATCATCAATTTTAATTCCGGGTAGTTTTTTTAACAAGTCTTCAACAACTGCATTCTCTGCAACCTTAAAGGAATCTGCGACATACACTAAAGTATCTCCGTTATAATAAATAGGATTCTTATTGGCATAGATCATGACTTCTTCAAATTCCTTTGTCTTGAACCCAAGTCTAATACCTTTTAAATCAAGCGTTGCATTAGATGCATTTCCGAAGATGTAAATTGTTCTGGTATCAAAACTAGGATGTTCTATTAATAGTGAGAAAGTGTCCAATACAAAACCTCCAATTTCAAAAGTACCATCTTCTTTACTGTGGGTGAATTTCAGTAATAGTGAATCTTTAATTCTTACTGCAGTAATACTCGCATTCTTGATGGGGGTGCTTCCACTTGTATCATAAATGATTCCATGTAATTGCATCTTTTGAGCAAAAATATTAGATGACGCGCCCAGAATAACGAATGTTATAAAAAGAAGTAGCAATTTGATTTTTTTCATGTTTTGTATGGGTAGAAATTTTATCATTTTTCAGGGACTATTTTTATTTCAAGTAAGCCTTGATAGGTAAATCCATTGGATTC
>CANJQZ010000196.1 GCA_947476515.1 Flavobacteriales bacterium | reverse complement strand
CATTTACATTAGAGATGTTAGGTGGCGCTGAAAAAATTACTGTAACGAAAGACGCAACAACGGTTGTTAACGGAAGAGGAACGAAAGAAGCAATTGAAACTCGTATCTCTCAAATCAAAGCTCAAATTGAATCGACTTCTTCAGATTATGATAAAGAAAAATTACAAGAACGCTTAGCAAAACTTGCAGGCGGAGTAGCTGTTTTATATGTTGGTGCGCCAACAGAAATGGAAATGAAAGAGAAAAAGGACAGAGTTGATGATGCTTTGGCTGCAACTCGTGCTGCGGTTGAAGAAGGAATTGTTCCTGGTGGTGGTGTTGCTTTAATTCGTGCTATTGAAACTTTAGACAAACTTAAAGGATTGAATGACGATGAAATGACTGGAATTGCAATTGTGAAAAGAGCGGCTGAAGAACCTTTAAGACAAATTATTGCCAATGCAGGAGGTGAAGGAGCTGTTATTGTTCAGAAAGTAAAAGAAGGGAAAGATGATTTCGGTTACAATGCAAGAACTGAAAAATATGAAAACTTATACAAGGCAGGTGTAATTGACCCTACCAAAGTTACGCGTATTGCAGTAGAAAATGCAGCCTCAATTGCTGCGATGCTATTAACAACCGAATGTGTTATTTCTGATCAACCAGAAGAAAACAATCCTGGTGCTGCAATGGGTGGCATGGGAGGTGGAATGCCTGGTATGATGTAAGACTATAGGGCTTTCGAGCCCTTTCTCGTTTCTTCCTTCCCGATCCGATCGGATAGTTAGAGACGGCACTATATAAAGAGCCATCGATCTATGATCGGTGGTTTTTTTTATCTATTTATCTCAATAAATAACTCAGTGGAATAGACAAACGCTTGGACCAATCCTTTTCATTGTGACCAGATTCTTCAAAAACTTTTGAAACCAAGTGACGATTATTGTACTTTTTTGATAAATAATTCAATAAGACTTTATGGTAAGGTGGATACCAACTGTCCAAATCTTTTCCCCCACGATCTATGTATATAAAGTGATCACGCTGAGATGGAAGCTTAAGCTTTAGATAATTGACAAAAGGAATCATAATTTTATTTAAGTGATTCTCTTGAAGCATATTGCTATTCACCATGGGACCATGGAATGATAAGCAAGCAACGCCTCCGAAAACATCTGGATATTCACACATTCCATACAAAGAAATCACAGCTCCCATACTCGAACCCATCATAAAAGTATGTTGCATGCCTTCTTTACACGATACTTCTTTCTGAACAGAGGGTATGAGGGTATCTACAATCCATTGAAGATAAGAATCAGCTCTTAACTTTTCGTTCCATAAATTTCGCTTAAAAACGCCTGAAAATGAAGTGTCTAAATCAGAATAAATAGCTTCAGGAAAAAACTCTGCATACCTATTAACAGGGTCATTCCAAATTCCAACAACGATAAAGCCTTGAACTTTTTTATCCTGAATTAAACTGCTTGAGACCTCATCTACGCGCCATTCTTGATGATTCCAAGTTGCGGCAGAATCAAAAAGCATTTGACCATCATGCATATACACAACATCATATTTCTGTACACTTGAATATTCTTCAGGAAACCAAATGTCGACATTTCTTGTACTTCCATTTTTTTGAGCTTGGAAAGTGCGCAAAGTTCCAGAACTCACCTGTGTATTTTGCATACGAACAGAGTCGATTTTTAAGATTTGTCCCATCAATCCATTGATGAAAAAAATAAAGAAATAGAAACTTAAAAAATACGGTGTCATTTTCAGGCCAATAAACTATAAAAAACAAATATAATTCCTTTTATCCCCATTGCAATGCTTATTTTTGCACTATAAAAATTGGATATGATGGATCGCCTTTTTAAACAAATATTTGCAATGCGCTATATTGCAATGGGACTCTTTGTTTTTCTTATTGCAATTGGAACAGCAACTTTTTTAGAGTCAATTTATGGCATTCAAACGGCAAGAATCTTTGTTTATAATGCAACATGGTTTACGCTTTTACTGGTTTATTTGTGCTTTGGATTGATTTCCAATATTATCAAATATCGCATGTGGCAAAAAGAAAAAATAGCAATGTTTAGTTTTCACCTTGCCTTTTTAATCATTATGATTGGAGCAGCAATTACTCGATATTATGGTTACGAAGGTCAAATGATTATTAGAGAAGGTACTGCTGTAGATTATATTCTCACCGGCGATCCTCATTTATTGGTCTATGCAAGTGATGGTAAAAAAGACCAAACAGAAGTATACACTCATTTTATGTCGCCAGTTGCCAATAATAATTTTGAACATGAAATGACTTTTGGTAACAAGGTAATTGAAATAAATTATGTTGATTTTAAAAGTAGAGCAATAGATACCGTTATTATAGACAAGAAAGAGAAAGGTGCTGTTTTAGATATCGTAGTGGGTGGTATGAAGTCCAATTATGTAGGAGAAAAGGAAATATTTATGGCCGGATCGATTCCTATTGCCTACAATGCTGAATTGAATCAATCTGGAGTTAAGATTAAAAAAAACGGTAGCGATTTTTTAATAAAAACAAATATTCCCTTGCGTTATTTGGCCATGACAGAGATGCAAAAGGCAAGACAAACTGGAGCGCCTATTCCGGATAGTGCTTATACACAGGTTACTCTTAACAAATGGGAGGTTTTGAAAACCCGAACTTTATACCAGTCAGGTCAAGAGCAATTCGTTGTGAAACAAATTATTCAGCATGCAAGCAAAACACTTTATGAAACTGGAATCAAAAATAAAGGTGCTGATTATCTAACCGTTGAAGTTAAATATGGTAAAAGATCAAAAATAGTTCAGTTAGAGGGCGGAATGGGAGTGCTTCCTGAACCGAAAAGAATTTCCTTTGACGGACTATTAGTTCAATTAGAATATGGTGCTATTAGAATGCCTTTACCCTTCGCTGTAGGATGTAAAAGCTTTACCTTGAAAACTTATCCTGGATCGGAATCTCCATCCTCATTTGAAAGTGAAATTAGAATTATCGATAAGAAAAAGAATTACATCAGCGATCGCAAAGTTTTTATGAATAATGTTACAGATTATAGTGGGTTCCGATTTTTTCAATCTAGCTACGACTTAGACAATCCACAAACACCAGAAAACGAAGAAGGTACAAGATTGAGTGTGAATCATGATTGGTTAGGAACCAATATTACCTATTTAGGTTATTTACTCATGGGAATTGGAATGGTATTGTCGCTTTTCTCCAGAACAGGAAGGTTTAAAGATTTGAATAACAAATTAAATATTCTAAAAAGTCAACGCGAAAAAATCGGAATATTTATTGCGCTATTCACCTTGTCTTTTACTGGTTATGCTCAAGCGCATAATCACACTAGTGAAAGCAAAACCAATGCTATTTATCGCATTATTAATAAAGAGCATTCCGAAGAACTCGCTTCCCTTCTCATTCAAAACTATGAAGGACGCATTGTGCCTTTTCATTCCTTGTGTGATGAATTATTGAGAAAAGTTCATGGAGGCAAAAAATACAATGATTATAATGCAGTTCAGGCTATTATCAGTATGCACATGTATCCTAAACATTGGATGAACGAAAAAGTAATTGCAATCCCAAGTGCATTAAGAGAGCGTTTGAAATTAGAGCCTTACGCTAGTACCATTGATTTAACAAGTAAAGATGGAAATTTTAAATGGCTAAAAGAATATAAGGTAGCGCATCAAAAATTAGAATCTAAGAGAGATGAATTTGATAAGAAATTAATCATATTGATTGATAGATTCGAGGTAATGAATTTGATTTTTACCTGGCAATACATGCGAATTATTCCAAAAACTGGTGACAAGAACAATAAATGGTTCATTCCAATGGATATGGAATTGTTAAAAGTTGATTCCGTTTCATCACCTCAAACCTTGCAATATCTTTCAGCAATTGATCAGGCTGCTAAAACTGGTTCCTATGGTGCAGCGCAAGATTTACTAATTCAAATCAAAAAATTCCAAAGAACCGCTGGAGCAGCTGTGGTGCCAAGTGAAGGGAAGGTGAAGATAGAGATCAGTTATAACAAGATGGAAATATTTAAGAATACCTGGAAGGTTTATCTTTATTCTGGAATTTTTCTATTACTTATCTTTTACTTGTCTGTGTTTTTTAAAATTGGATCTAAAATCACAAAGACTATTGCTATCATTAGAAAGTCGTTTTTCTATCTCTTATTATTAATCTTTATTTACCATGGAGCAGGACTTGGAATGAGATGGTATATTTCTG
>CANJQZ010000195.1 GCA_947476515.1 Flavobacteriales bacterium | reverse complement strand
CTCTTTGTGCATCAGCTCAAAACAGCTCACCAAATCAAAGAAGAGATATCAAAAAAGTTGATTATATCACAGCAAAAGACACCACCTACCATCATTTCGATAAGTATATATTTGACGATAAGAAAATGAAGTCATTCTTTAAAGACGGTCGCATTCCTGCATCACTTCCTTTATATGACCACCAACTAAGTTATGCTGAGAACAAGAAAATTGCAATTGAATGGGCTAAGGCACATCCGAAATTAATTAAGAAAGAATTGAGGTATAAATTTGAAAAATAAGCTGACTTGAAAATTAAATTACTCTTCTTATTTTGTGTTTTACTAGCAGCGCAATTTGGTTTTTCTCAATGTGTTCAAGCAGATCCATTTTGTACAGGCACTAATTATTCTTTTCCCAACAATACTAATGTAACTGATTTAGGCGCCATTGATTGTTTAGGGTCAACTCCGAATCCTGTTTGGTACTTTATGGAAATCGATCAAAATGGTCCCATGACGATCACCATGAATCAAGTCAATACTTCTGGAACTGGAATTGATGTAGACTTTGCCTTATGGGGGCCCTATACTTCTTTAGCAGCGGGTTGTGGTGCTGGGACTTTCCCTGCAGGTAGTGCTGTAGATTGTAGTTATTCCACAGCAGCCTCTGAAACAGCAACGATACCCAACGCAACGATCGGACAATTTTACATACTGCTATTAACCAATTATGCTAATCAAGCAGGAACAATTTCTTTTTCACAAACTGGTGGTACAGGTTCAGCGGATTGTTCATTTGTATGTGGAGTAACAGGTTTTACAGCAATACCAAGTGCATGTAATCCAGCAACAAACACCTATAGTGTATCTGGAAATCTAGGAATAACCAACCCGCCAACCACAGGAACACTCACCATTACGAGTAGTTGCGGAGGTTCTCAAACTTTCAACGCCCCATTTGCGACAAGTATCAATTACAACTTAACAGGACTTGTTTCCAATGGAGCAAACTGTACCGTCAGCACCTCATTTTCAGCCAATGCCAATTGCAACACCTCACAAAATTATGTAGCTCCTCCAGCATGCACCACTACAAATCCATGTAATTTCGGAAACTTTACAGGAAGCATTACCAATTGCGATATTGCAACAAATACCTACACTATTACTGGAACCATCAATTATACCTTCCCTCCTTCTAGTGGAACGCTTACCTTAACCAATTCGTGCGGTGGCACACAAGTATTCAATGCCCCTTTTGGAAGTGCTTCTAACTTTAGCATGACAGGAACTGCAAATGGATCCAATTGTGTAATTTCAGCTGCATTTTCCGCGGACCCAAGCTGTACAGCAACATTAGCCTACCCAACACCTCCAGCGTGTAATTGTAATGCAATGATGGGTACATTTACCACTACCTTATTGCCGATGCCTGCAATAAATAAAATTTGTTACAACGATCAATTTAGCATTACCTCCAATCAAAACTTTTCAGTTCCTGACGAAATTATTGGCGCTACAAATCCAGCTTCACCAAACTACGATCCAACTGCTCCTATTTATGATCCAGGTGTGGTTTGGCTGGCTTATTCTTGTCCGCCTACAGTATCTTTAACGCCAATTCAATCCAATGCTTCTGGATTAACTATACCTGACGATCCTTGTTTGGTTTCTGTGGTAACATCAACGGAAGACATCAGTGATCTTAATGATTTATCCTTTATTAATTCTTTCCCTGTCGGAACCTTTACCGATAATGTTGTCTATTATGTTCCTTTAACCATGTACAGTATTCAAACTGGAACTTATAGCTATGTTACACTTCCTGCCTTAGATTGTTTTGATTTAGGGGATCCTATCGCAGTGCAATACTTACCACAAATAACATCAACCTACACCAGCAATTGTGCCAACGGAACTGCGACGGTCACTTTAACAGGCAGTTCTCCATCTTTAAATGGAGGTAATTTCACTGGAACTCCAGGAAGCATTTTGCCAACAGGTGCCACTTATGTTACCTCTACAGCTCCCAACAACGGTAATATTGTCATTGGAAATCTTGGTGTAAGTGGACCATTTTCTTTCAGCGTCACTGATATTGCAGGATGCAGCTATAATTTTGCAGGTAATTATGTTGGAGGCGAACCAGCTGGAATCACCTATCCAGACAATACTTATTGTTTAACAGACCCCAATCCGATTGCAACCATTAGCGGTACTTTAGGAGGAACGGTTACCAGTGGACCAGGATTAAGCATTAATGCTACCACAGGAAATGTTAATTTAAGTAATTCCTCAACAGGAACTTATCTAATCACCTATACCACTGCAGCTCAAATTTGTCCTGGAATAGCAACTTTCAATTTAACTATTTCACCTGATCCAGTTGTTGACGCTGGTCCGGATAAAACAGTATGTTTTGGAAATCCAATAATATTACAAGCAACAGGTGCATCAACCTACTCTTGGGATCAACAAGTACTGAATGGCATGTCTTACCTTCCACCAGCTGGAGAAAATGACTATGTTGTAATTGGAACCAATAGCGCTGGATGTACCGATCAAGATTCTGTTCATGTTACTGTAGTGGAAGATTGTATATCAGGCGAAGTTATCTATTGGGTGCCCAACACCTTTACACCTGACGGAGATCAATTCAATCAAACCTTCAAACCAGTTCTTTATTCTGGATATGATCCATATGAATATGACTTTTTCATCTTCGACAGATGGGGAGAACTTATTTGGGAATCACATAATGCCTCTGTTGGATGGGATGGTTCTTATCATGAGGGAAGAAAATGTCCAGATGGAGTATATACTTGGAAAATGAACTTAAAGACCATGAACAATGACGAGAAAATTCAAGTCTTAGGTCATGTTACCCTAATTAGATAGTCATTTAATCTTTCCTTCAAAAACACTTTTAAACTTATCTATTTTTGGTTTGACTACCATTTGACAGTATTGATTTTGAGGATTCTTGCTGAAATAGTCGTGATGATAAGCTTCTGCTTCAAAATAATTTTCGATTGGAACAATTTGAGTAACGATAGGTTTAGGATAAACCTTTAAATTTTCTAAAGAACTTTTAAGTTCCTCCGCCCTATTTTTTTGTTCTAGATCATGATAAAAAATCACCGAACGGTATTGAGTACCGATATCATTACCTTGACGATTTAATTGCGTTGGATCGTGAATCCACCAAAATAAATTCATGATTTCATCAAATGAAATGATGGAATCATCATAAATTACACGAACTACCTCAGCATGACCAGTTGTTCCATTACAAACAGCTTCATAAGAAGGATTTAAGACACTTCCTCCAGCATATCCAGGGAAAGTTTGTAATACACCTTTTAAATTCTTAAAACAAGAGTCTAGACACCAAAAACATCCAGCACCAAGGGTTATTTCTTTAATCATTACTGGAAGATTTAGGAATAAAAATGAGAGAAGTGGAATTTACACAATACCTTAATCCTGTTGGATTGGGGCCATCATTGAATAAATGTCCTAGATGCGCATCACAAAAACTACAGCGAATTTCAATGCGATCCATTCCGAAAGAAGTATCGTGTAATTGTTTAACATCCTTTGAATTGAGAACATCATAGAAACTTGGCCAACCGGAACCCGAATCATATTTTGCACTACTAGAAAATAACTCATGATCACAAGCCACACAGAGATAAGTGCCTTTCTCATGATTATTCACATATTTACCAGAAAAAGGTTCTTCTGTTCCACCATCCCTTACGATATAACAAACATTTTCAGGAAGCATTTTTTTTGCAAAAGGCACTAATTTAGGTTCCTCTATTTGTTTTGATTTAGCATCTGATTGCGCTAGGGTGCATTGTGTAAGAATGAGCAGCATTAAACAATAAAAGACTTTCATATTAAGAAATTTTAGAAGAAGTGAAAACATGTTTTTTTAGCACCCAATGTCCTAAGTAAATTAAAGGAATCAAGGCGAAAGCGATCACTATTTTCAATATATAATTGGTTGGAGCGATGTTCATGTAATCACTAAAAGACATTTTGCCTGGTAAGACAAAACCAATATACAGTACAATATAAGAATCAATTAACTGAGAAACCAGAGTGCTACCAGTACTTCTCAACCAAACGAATCGATCTCCCGTTTTATTTTTTATATAAGTAAAGACTGTGGCATCTAACAATTGAGAAACTAAAAAGGCAGTTATACTTCCAATAATAATCATTTGAGCTTGACCAAAAACAGATCGATAGGCTTGATCACTTGCCAAACCAGAATTTGGAAGTTCAACAGCTGGAAT
>CANJQZ010000194.1 GCA_947476515.1 Flavobacteriales bacterium | reverse complement strand
ATTGGTTTAGAATATTGTTCACGATTTGCAGGTGTATTTGGTATAGTTCATACACTTGGTGTTACTATTAGTTTAAAGTAAGAAAAAGAAATAAAATAATTAAGATTCAAGAGAGCTCTTCGGGCTCTCTTGTTTGCGTTTAATAACCCTATAATTATGTCACAAATAAATTATTATACAGCCGCAGGTTTACAAAAATTAAAGGATGAATTGCATGAATTAAAAACTGTGCAACGACCATCAATTACAAGCCAAATTGCAGAAGCTAGAGATAAAGGAGATTTATCTGAGAATGCTGAATATGATGCTGCAAAAGAAGCTCAAGGAATTCTTGAAATGAAGATTTCGAAAATGGAAAACATTGTCGCTCATGCACGCTTAATTGATGATACTAATATTGATAATTCTAAGGTTTATATTCTTTCTATTGTGAAGATTCGTAACATAGCGAATGGAATGGAAATTGATTACACTTTAGTGGCTGAGAATGAAGCAGACCTTAAATTGAGAAAAATATCAATTGATTCTCCTATTGGAAAAGGTTTGTTAGGTAAAAAACAAGGTGATACGGTAGATATCCAAACACCTGGTGGTTTAATTCAATTTGAAATCATCAATATATCTAGATAATGAGCAGCATCTTTTCTAAAATTGTTTCAGGAGAAATTCCTTCTTACACAATTGAAGAGAACAATCAATTTATGGCCTTGCTCGATATTAATCCATTGGTCGAAGGACATGTATTGGTTATCCCTAAAATAGAAGTGGATCGAATCTATTGCCTTTCCGATACTTTACTTCAAGAAATGATTGTGTTTGCTAAAGGAGTTTCCTTACGCATGGAAAAGCTTATAGCATGTAAACGGATTGGTTGGAGTGTAATTGGTCTTGAAGTACCACATGCTCATATTCATTTGGTTCCAATTAATTCTGCTGATGATTTAAATTTTACAAGAACTAAATTAGCACCCAGTGCTTCGGAACTGAAATTAATGCAAGAAAAATTAAGATTGAGTAATACTCCATGAAAATCAGAACGCTCTCCAAATTATTTTCTTTCCTCTTTTTTACGCTGTTTGGAAAATCAGTGCTTGCGGCCCCATCTGACACACTAAATATTTTGTTCATTGGGAATTCATATACCCATATGAATGTAATGCCTGTGATGTTTAGAAAGATATGTAAAGCAAAAGGAAGAATTGTCCATGTAGAGATGAATACGCGTTCAGGCGCTTCCTTTAGTGAGCATACCCAAAGACCAGATATGTATCAATCTTTTCAGAAACAAAAGTGGGATTATGTAATTTTACAAGGATTTTCTCGAGAGTTATCATTTACTCCCCAATATTTAGATTCAGCCACAGTACCCTTTGTAAGTCAAATAATTGACTCCGTAAAAAAATATAGCCCTTGTGCTAATGTTCTTTTTTATATGACATGGGGTTATAAAGAAGGATTTGTTGACCGGGAAGAAATTGATTCTTATGATAAAATGACACAATGTATCAGTAATGGTTATTGCTACATTGGAAATAAATTTGATGTTCCGATTGTTCCAGTTGGAGAGGTATGGCGCAAAGTCGCGAATAAACATAAGAAAATTAGCTTGTATCACAACGATCTTGCGCATCCAAGTAAATATGGCTCCTATTTAGCAGCATGTACTTTTTATACTGCAATTTTTAAAGAATCTTCCCTTGGAGCATATACCAAGACCATTTCAGCTGAAGTTGCGAAAACCATTCAAACGGAAGCCTCTGAATATGTTCTTAAGAATTTGGCTACTTATAAATTGGAAAATAATTATTATGAAATCAAAAAGGAAACTCTTAAACCAGGAAAATATAAAGTAGCTTGTTATGCCAATTACCCTAATGCGAAAAGTATTACCTGGTATTTTAACGATGGTGAGAGTAGCAATGAACCAATAGTGGAGCATACTTTTAAATATCCAGGAAAGCACAAGGTAAATTTAAAAGTTAAAGATGAATGCGGTGAACACATGTACACCAGTAATCTACAGTATGCAGCTCATCCAAAGTCAAAGAAGAAGTCTAAAAATTAATGTAAAGATTATTCGCGATCTTTAAATATTCTAATTTTCCCGAAAATCTTATTGTAAAAGATACTCAATGGTTCAATATATTTAACCATGATGGTAAAAGCAACCATGGCACTGATGGAAATGGCAATCGACTCCCAAGGTGACTTATCTAAATCAAATGCCAATGGCTTCAAACCAAATCCAATAATACCACCATATAAGATGATTACATGCACAATATATATTTGAAGTGTATTCTGACCTAACTTTAGAAATAAGGCAGGCTTATATTTGACATTGGCATCAACCAACATTAAGAAACCCAGTACCACTAATACTTGTCCGAAACGAACAAAGGAAGTGCTGTCTAAAGCCAAGTAGGTTTTACCAAAGTAATGCGTCGCGCTTAACATTTGGTCTGCGTTATTTAATATTTTAATTATAAACATATTCAAGGCAATTCCTACAAGAATAAAACTCAGTCCGAACCACCATTTCTTTGCATGAACCTCATAAGTTTTAATAATACTTCCGACCATTCCTCCTAATAAAGTGTATCCAGAAAATCTAACAAAACTAAAGTCGCTGTATTGTCCGTAAAACATATTTTGAATTATTTTAGGAAAATGTTCTGGCCAGTAATGATGCGCACCTGAGCTTTCGTCTACCGTGATTCTATGTTTCATTAGCGAATAAAAGACAAAAAGAATGGCAGCTGCAATAAAATAATAAAAGTGCAAAGGAAGCTTTCCAATTATTTTAAAAGCGCCATAAATAAGTAGAATTAAGGTCAATCCAAAGGCAATAGATTGAAGTACATGAAAAGCATAGAACCAATCGAAATTGATAGGTGTTCCCCACCAAAGCGATTTAACAATGCTCCATAAATTGAGCTGGATCAAATAACCCCAAAACAACAATTCTAAGATGCGTTTGTATCCTTTTTTTACACGAATATTTTGAAAATAAGGTACCTCAGTGCTACCAATCATTAAATAAACAAATATGACCCCTGTTACAGAAAAGAACAATGGAGAGGTAAGACCATGCATATTATGCCATAAGCCAAAGAAAAAATTAGAGTCATCTCTATATTGGTTGGCTAATGCAGCCCCTGTAAAATGACCTTCAATCATCATTAAAATAGCGATACTTCTCGCCATATCTATGAAGTGAAGTCTTGGCTTTGCTATTTTTTTCTCTGCTATGCTTTCCAATATTTTTGTTTTTTAATTTTCAGTACTGATGTAAATCGTAGTATTAATACTGCTATCAGTAAAATTAATTAGTAGTTTATGCAGTTGCAAACCTACTAATTTTGAAATATCTACAGTTACTTTTAGCATGATTTCTGACTGAGGTGCAACCACGATTTCATTTAATTTATCACCAATTACTATTAATGCAGGTGATGTGCTGCTGATAGTGCTTATAGTTTGGGGTTCAAGGCTATTATTCTTGATCGTAAATTCTGCAATTCGTTTCCCTAGTTCCGATTTCTTTAAATGTACAATCATAGGTTGTACTTTTAATGCGCTATTGGCAAGTTCCTTATTTTTATCTATGCCTACTATTTCAACCCTTCGCTCTATACTGGCATCATAAGAATAAACCGATTGCGCCTTATTGTTTATATCATCACTGGTTTCTTGATTCGCCAGGTACTCTCCAAAAGGAATTTCAATGATTTCTATTTGTTTATTGATTAAGGCAGCATTTAATATGGGATTTTCATTTTTCCTCCATTCATTGAGCAATGTTTCAATACGGCGCTGCGATAAGTTTACATTATATTGGCTCTGGTGCAGAGGACTTGCCATACCACTTACAAATACACGAACGCGTTCTCCACGACTTAAGTAAAGGATTAAGGTATCGCTTAGTTTTAATAAATCCTGATATCCCTTATTGACATTGAAATTGAAAAAGGCACTTAATTTTTCGCTTTCGCTATTGGCTTCAATGATGGAATCTCCTTTGGCTAAATAGGTTGGGAACATTTTTTGATACGCTTCCAATGTTTGAGAATATTTTAAATTGCTGGTATTAGCCCAACTTTTTGGATTGGGGTGGTCATTTTCAAAATAAATTTTTACCGGAAATATCGTTTCAATTTGATTTACAATCAAGGTATCAGGAGGGAGAATTGGTTTTGGTATGATCTGAAAATAGATATCACTGCAACAAGTTGGATTTTTTTTAGCGAAACTTCCTAGTCGATTAGAAGAGACAAAAACTGAATCTTTGGACTCAAAATAAT
>CANJQZ010000193.1 GCA_947476515.1 Flavobacteriales bacterium | reverse complement strand
GAAAGACCTGTTATTCAAACTGCCTTTAATTTGCAAATTGATGACATTAAAGAATTGCAGCCTGGACATGCATTAATCATTAAAAGAAATGGAAAAGTAACTGAGGAGTTGATCAACACCCCAACTAAATTAAGTAAATGCTCTTTCGAAAGAATTTATTTTTCAAGAGGATCAGATGCTGATATTTATAAGGAACGACAAGAACTTGGTCGCTTAGTGGTAGAAAAAGTAATTAAAACCATTGATGGTGATTTAGATAATTCTGTCTTTTCGTTTATTCCAAATACTGCTGAAGTTTCCTTCTATGGAATGATCAAAGGCTTGGAAGATCACTTGAATGCAAGAAAAATAACTCAAATTAAAGAATTAGGGGAGCATCCATCGATTGAAGCCATTTCAAAAATAATTCATCAGCGCACTAGAATTGAGAAGATTGCCATTAAAGATGCTAAACTTAGAACTTTCATTACGCAAGATACTTCTCGTGACGATCTGGTAACGCATGTTTATGATATCACATACGGCAGCGTTCGTGCAGGCAAAGACAACTTAGTTATTATTGATGATAGCATCGTTAGAGGTACCACTTTAAAGCAAAGTATCCTCCGAATGATGGATCGTTTGCAACCTAAAAGTATTATTGTCGTGTCCTCAGCGCCTCAAATTAGATATCCTGATTGTTATGGAATCGATATGGCTAAAATGGGCGACTTTATTGCTTTTGAAGCTGCGATTCAATTATTGAAAGATCGAGGTCTTCAGCAAGTAATAGAAGATGTTTATCAAAAATGTAAAAGTCAATTAGAGCTGCCGAAAGAACAAGTAAAGAATTATATCAAAGAAATTTACGCTCCTTTTACAGATGAAGATATTTCCAATAAAATTGCTGTTTTATTGAAGCCTGAATCGGTAAGAGCTGAAGTAAAAATTGTTTTTCAAACTGTAGAGAATTTACATCTTGCCTGCCCTGGACATACAGGAGATTGGTATTTTACAGGAGACTATCCAACACCAGGAGGAAATAAAGTCGTAAATAAAGCTTTTGTGAATTGGATGGAAAATCGGAATGAAAGAGCTTATTAATTAAAAATTGAATGAGAAACAATTCTCTTCGCTGCTCCTTTTTGATCCTCTACAAATAATTTTATTTTTCTTTCTAATTCTTGATCTTTCCCTATCAATTTCTTGCATTCCGCATGAAATTCTTGAGAATTGTGAATGCTTTTGGCAAAACCTCTTGATAAAAATGCCTCAGCTTCTGGAAAACGACTGTACTTGGGTCCGAAAATTATCGGAAGACCAAAAACTGCTGGCTCAAGAATGTTGTGCAATTTACCTGAAAAACCCCCTCCTATAAATGCTAATTTGCCATAATTATAGGCACTAGATAAATGACCGATCGTGTCTAAAATTAATATAGAACTTTCGATCTCATGCTTATAATTTTTGTAAAATTGAGCCTTTCCATCACACAGACTCAAGATACTTTCACAATTTTTAAGGGAGATGTCATGGGGTGCTATGATGATTTTTTGAGTAGGATCTTCTTTCGCATATTCTAAAATAATTCTAACTTCCTCTTTCCAAGCACTGCCCACAATGACTGCTTTTTGACCTTTCAAAAAAGAGCTTAAAACACTATCTTCAGGCATGGTTTTCAAGGAATCTCGGAGCATTAAAACTTTGTCGAATCTAGGGTCGCCTATTTCTAAAGCTTCGGTGATTCCAATATTATTTAATAGTAAAAGTGTTTCTTTATTCTGAACAAAATAATAATCAAATTGAAATAATATCGCTTTGAACCCCCCCCCATACCAACTAAAATAAATTTGATTGGGACGCAAAAGTGTAGCAACAGAAATCATTTTAGTTCCTGATTTTTTTACCTCTCGAATAATATTCCGCCAGAACTCATACTTGACAAAAAGAGCATAATCTGCTTGTATTAATGCTGCGAATTGAACTGCATTATTATGGGTATCCAATGGTAAATAAAGCGCATAATCTACACAATGAATTCGTTTTTGATAATGCTCCATTCCTGAGGGTGAGAAAAAGGTAACGACAATTATGTGATCTGGGAATTTTTCTTTTAGCGCAAAAAGTACGGGAAGTCCTTGATCAAACTCTCCAAGAGAAGCACAATGCATCCAAATTCGAGGCGCTGTTTTAGGGATTTTTTGTAATTGCTCTTTCCATTTAGTCCTACCTTCAATACTTAACTTTGCTTTTTCTGAGAAAAGAGATCCCAAACGCAAAACAATGCGCAAGAATAAAATCGCTAAAGAATAAAGAAAGCCCATCAATTAAAATAGTAATCCTTTGGTTTACGCTTGTAAATTGGAATAAACCAACCTGCGCGCAAGCCAAACTGTAAGTCTAAACGCGTTGCAGTGGAGACAGGAACCGTTGGTTGATCAAAATATATGGTGCGTTGATTTTTTGTAAATCCTTGCTGAGCATACAAACCTGCATAAAAATTATAAAATCCACCATCAGCTAAAAATGCATAACCAACAAATTGGTGGGTATTGATTCCAATCGATAAGCGATCATATCCTTTTTTATAATCTAATTCTAATTGAGGAATAACTTGATCTTGCGTTTCTACTCGAAGATGATGCAATAAATATCCAACACCTCCATGAATGAAAATACCAGAACTTTTATTGGAACCAAATACAGGAAATAATCTTCCCACGGACACATTGGCATTAAAACCCCTTGGCATTACAAATACTTTTGCAATGTCTCCATTGACATCTGTGATGTTTCCTTTATCATCAACCAAATGATCAAAAAGTCCGGTCATGTGAACCGTTCGCCCAAAAATAAAATTTGCATCAAGACCATAATACCATTGTTTTTTAGTTTTATATCCCGCCATAAATCCAACATGATTCAAAAAACCATAGCGCGCTAATAAGTCTGCACCTGGTAGATTAGCACCATAATGTACCCCCACCCAAGGAGTTGAAATTGCTGAATCTTTGACATTTCTCTGCGCATTGGAGCACAAAGAAATAAAGAGCATAAAAATCAAAAAAGTAAATTTCCAATTGTTCATATGTCAAAAGTAATTGATTTTTTGTCTAATTATCCGTAAAGTTCTAATTAGTAGCGTGTACTTTACATCAAAACATAGGAAAAAACTGAGTAAATATCCTTATTTTTGACACTTAATTAAAGCAATTCTTTCGCATGAAAAATATTCAAATGGTTGACTTGATTACACAATATGAAAAAATCAAGCCCGCGATTGACGAAGCGATCCTTTCGGTTATTCAAAATGCTCAATTTATTAATGGCCCTGAAGTACAAAATTTTCAAAAAGAATTAGAAGAATATTTAGAAGTTAAACATGTAATTCCATGTGCCAACGGAACGGATGCCCTTCAAATTGCTCTGATGAGCTTGGGCTTAGTTCCGGGAGATGAAGTAATTACTCCCTCTTTTACCTATATCGCTACCACTGAAGTAATTGCTTTGCTGGGTCTCAAACCAATTTTTGTTGATGTAGACCCTGCAACTTTTTGTATTGATGCAACTAAAATTGAAGCAGCAATAAGCAATAAAACAAAAGCAATTGTTCCGGTTCATTTATACGGTCAAGCAGCAAATATGAATGCTATTCTAGCCATCGCAAAAAAACACAATCTTGCAGTCGTTGAAGACAATGCTCAGGCTTTAGGATCTATCTACCACCTAGAAAATGGCAAAGTTGAAAAAACTGGTACTCTTGGGAATATCGGTTGCACTTCTTTTTTTCCTAGTAAAAATCTAGGGTGCTATGGTGATGGGGGTGCGCTCTATACCAATGATGATGCGCTTGCTGAAAAAATAAGAATGATTGCCAATCACGGTCAAAAAGTGAAATATTATCATGAAGTAGTGGGTTGTAATTCACGCTTGGATAGTATTCAAGCAGCTGTATTGCGCATCAAGTTGCGCCAATTGGACAATTATATTGACTCAAGAAGAAATGTTGCAACGTATTATGACACGGTCTTTGGAGCAATTCCAGGGATTAAAATACCCTTTAGATCGGAAGATTCTAAGCATGTTTTTCATCAATATACTGTGCAATTAGAAGGAATTGAAAGAGATGCCTTAAGTGCTCATTTAGCATCCAAAGAAATTCCTTCCATGATTTATTATCCTGTACCGGCTCACAGACAAAAAATGTTTAGTGCTTTTGGAAGTGCAACAACGGAACTTCCAGTAACGGATTACCTGACCACTTGTGTTTTATCATTGCCCATCCATACAGAAATGCAGGAAGAGCAATTGGCTTACATTACTTCGACTATTGTTGAATATATTAATTCTATCAAATGAAAATAGCAGTCATAGGTTCTGGATATGTTGG
>CANJQZ010000192.1 GCA_947476515.1 Flavobacteriales bacterium | reverse complement strand
TTGTGAAACCAAGGATTAGTTTCCAGCTAAAGAGATTAATTTTATTTTATCAATCACTCTAAGTTTACGAACCTCGATTTCCAAACAACCATCTTCTTTAAATTCTTTCAAAAGACGAATTAATGTTTCTGTAGCGGTACCGACAAAATTGGCCAAGTCTTCTCGAGATAGATTAATAGGATCTTCACCATAAATATCCATTAAAATCAACAAAGAGAAAGCCAATCGTTCACGAACAGATTTCTGCGCCATATTGGTAATAAAATCAGCACGATCAGATAATTCTTGAGAAAGTTCTTTGATAATCCCATTTCTAAGGGTAGGATTAAATTCAATCATATTTAAAAAATCTTCTTTCGCTATAAAGCAAATATTAGAATCCTCAAGAGACTCTGCAGCAACTTTATACAATTCACCACTAAACATAGCGCGAAAACCAATTAAATCTCCTGCTTTGGCAATATGAATTATTTGTTCTTTTCCTTCGTCGCCGCGTTTAAAGACTTTAACCTTTCCATGATTTACACAATATACTCCTCTTGGAGTTGAACCTTCAACAAAAAGAGATTGTGTTTTTTTATAAAAATTACAAGCCCGTTGAGCTTCAAGAGTATCTAATTCAGCGCCCGAAATTCCATTAAATAAACCATGACCTCTCGACTTACAAGTAGAGCAGGCAACATGTTTATACGATTCATCAAGCATTGATTTCATTGAATCAAAGCTAATCATTTTATCAATAGAAAATAAATATGATTTTCGTCATTTTTTAGGTTTTTTTGAACATTTAATTTTGTACATGATTGATAAAGAAACCATTGAAAAATACAATGTTCCAGGCCCTCGTTACACTTCCTATCCAACAGTGCCTTTTTGGAAAGAAAAAGATCTGAATTTCCATCATTGGTCAAGATTATTAGGAGCCATCCAAACAACAAACAACCATACCGATATCAGCTTATACATTCACTTACCATTTTGTGAAAGTCTTTGCACCTTTTGCGGATGTCATAAGTACATTACTAAAAACCATAATAAAGAGAGCGCTTATATTGATAGTGTTTTGAAAGAATGGAAACTTTATCAGGAACATCTACCATTTTCACCAAAAATTAAAGAGTTGCATTTGGGAGGAGGTACACCAACTTTCTTTCATCCCAATGAGATTAAACGACTCGTTGAAGGTATATTTTCAATGGCCATGGGAAAGATAGAACCCTGCGAATTGAGTTTTGAAGCACATCCGGGGACTACAAACGATGAGCATTTAAGTATTTTACATCAGATTGGTTTTAGAAGAGTTAGTTTTGGAATACAAGATTATGACGAAAAGGTACAGCATGCGATTCATAGAATTCAATCCTTTCAAGAGGTGGCTGCCATACATCAAAAAGCTATAAAAATTGGATATACCGTAAATCATGATTTGGTGTATGGACTACCATTTCAAACCCTAAACGGATTTAAAAACACGATTAATAAAACTATTCGTTTAAGGCCATCTAGAATTGCACTTTACTCCTACGCGCATGTTCCATGGATTAAAGGAACAGGTCAAAGAGGCTACGACGATAATGACTTACCAAAAGACTTAGACAAACGCGCTATTTATGAAATGGCTTTTTCCATGTTGCTAGAAGCTGGATATATTTCTATTGGCATGGATCATTTTGCTTTACCTGATGATGCATTATCAAAAGCTTTTCTCAATGGTACCATGAGTAGAAATTTCATGGGATACACTACTCAATCAACTCCCTATATGATTGGATTAGGCATGTCGGCAATTTCAGATATTTGGGGTGCGTTTGCTCAAAATGATAAAAATATTGCGAGCTATCAGAAACAAATTGATAATGGAATTATTCCAGTTTTTAGAGGCCATATTTTGAGTGAATTGGAACTAGAAATTCGACAATACATTCAAGATTTGATGTGTAACTTTGAAACAACATTTCGAAATGATAGTAATTTTCAAGTAATTCACCAGGAAATAAAAGAAAAATTACAAGGACTCATCACTGATGGCTTGGTTGAAATTTCAGATGATAAGGTAAAAGCAACAACAAAGGGAAGACCCTTTATTCGCAATATTTGCATGGCTTTTGATCAAGATTTAAAATCGGAAATCGTTAAAACCAATCTATTTTCCAAAACGATATGAATGCAAAAACATGTTATCATTGCGGAGATTCAATAGATGGAATTGCAATCCAGAAGGCAGATAAAGATTTTTGCTGTATAGGTTGTAAAAGTGTATACACCTTATTGAACGAACATCATTTAGGGGATTTTTACACCTATGAGAAAGCCCCTGGGTTAAAGCCAAACGCACCATTACATGATAAATATAAATTTCTAGAATTAGATGAAATCTCGAAGCGATTCATCACCTATGAAGATGATGAAATAATCAAAATAACACTTTCGCTTCCAAGTATCCATTGTTCTTCGTGTATTTACTTGCTTGAAAATAGTGCAAAAATAAATCCAGCAATAATTAGTTGCCAAGTGCATTTTCTTAAAAAAGAAGCCCGTATTTCTTTTAATAAAAACAAAGCGAAACTTTCAGAAATTGCATTATTTCTCGACCGGATAGGATACACTCCAAATTTTAATTCAAAGCAAAGTCATAAGGCTAAAGACAAGAATTTTTTATTTAAAATTGGTATAGCAGGATTTGCTTTCGGTAGTATCATGTTGTGGAGTACGCCGAGCTATTTTGGAATTTCAGAAGACAATAAAACATTCAGTGATTTTACGACTTATCTTTCTTTTATAATTTCCTTACCGGTACTCTTATATTCCGCTAGAGATTATTTTATTTCAGCATATAAAGCAATACGCGCTAGGAGCATTAATTTAGACATACCCATCACTTTAGGAATTATCGCCTTGTATTTACAAAGTATCTATTCCATCTTCTCGCATGAAGGTCCAGGATACTTAGATAGTTTCGCTGGATTAATTTTCTTTTTGTTGATTGGAAAATGGTTTCAAAATATCTCCTATCAGTCGTTAAATTTTGAAAGAGACAACGCCTCCTATTTCCCCGTTGCAGTTACACGAATTATGGGTGAAATTGAAGAAATTATTCCTTTAGAAAAAGTTAAAACAAATGATATTATCCAAATTAGAAACGAAGAAATCATTCCTTGTGATGCAGAATTGATTAGTGAAAGTGCTGAAATAGATTACAGCTTTGTTACTGGAGAATCAAAAATAATTAAGAAAATAAAAGGTGATTTAATTTATGCTGGAGGAAAATTAATTGGACAATACATTACTTTAAAAGCGTTATCAAGTTCAGATCGCAGTCAAATAACCCAATTGTGGAACGAAGTCAAAAACAAAAAAGAACACAACCCACTGATTAGCTATCAAGATAAAATATCCTATTTCTTTTTAATCATACTCCTTTCTATTGCTGCAATCTCAAGTTGTGCTTGGTACTTTATTGATTCTTCCATGATTCCAAAAGTAATAATTTCAATTCTTATCGTTGCATGTCCCTGTGCCCTTGCCTTGTCTGCTCCTTTCACCTTGGGTAATATCTCTAGAATACTTGGGAGAAAGGGCTTATACATCAAGAACACTTCAGTAATTGAAGCCCTTTTGTCCATTACAAGCATCGTATTCGATAAAACAGGGACATTAAGCGATCCATCAAAAAATGAAATCACATGCTTAATGGATGATTTAGAAATTCAAGATCAAAATATGCTACAAAATATTACTAGGAGTTCGACGCACCCACTTTCAAAATTCATTTACGCACACTATTCAACTGATTTAATTACACAAGTGAAATTTGACCAATTTGAGGAGATAAAAGGGAAGGGGATCAAAGCAGAATATAAGGGTCATATCTATAGAATTGGAAATGCAGCATTTACAAACCAAAAATCGGGGACAGATACCACAGAAGTTTATTACACTAAGGATGGGGTTCTACTTCAACATTTCACATTCACAAGTCATTTTAGAACTGGTATTTCACAAATGTTATCCGATTTAAAAAATTACAAAATCTATGTCTTATCGGGAGATAATGACCAAGATAAAAAAACTTTAATTTCTCTTGGTTTTGAAGAGAGAAATATAAGATTTAACCAAGAAGCAAAGGATAAATTTGAAATCATCAATGCTTTAAATCAATCCAATGAAAAGGTACTAATGATTGGTGACGGATTAAATGATACAGGAGCATTAGCATCAGCACAAGTAGGAATTGCACTTTCAGAAGATATGTTCAGGTTCACACCAAATTCTGATGGAATTCTTTCCGCAAAGATGTTGATTGCACTTCCGTCTTTAATGAAAATTGCCAAATTTTCTACCTTGGTATTAAAGATATGTCTAGCTTTTTCAA
>CANJQZ010000191.1 GCA_947476515.1 Flavobacteriales bacterium | reverse complement strand
TTGGGACCATATGCAAATCAAACTTAATGCAAGACATTGCGAACAGTGCGATAAATCAGTCGTTGATTTTACCCAAAAAAGCAGGGCTGAAATCATAAGTTATTTACTTGAAAACCCCAATGGATCTGTATGCGGTAGAATGTCGCAACAACAATTTGATATAAAAGAGGAAGATTTACCAGAGTTAATTTCAATTCTGAGTCAAGCGAAACATCGACACAATGCTTTTTTCATCCTTGCCATTGTTTGTTCTAGTTTGTTTTATTCTTGTGAATCAAATCCAAAAGACAACAATGAAACTAAAGGAAAGATGAAAATTGAACATCGTGATGAAGTGACTACAGGTATGATGATTCCAACTACAACAGAAGATACTGTCAAACATAAAAAAAATCACAAATCGACTACTCAAATTCCACAAGTTAGAGAATTAATGGGAGAAGTTTCCATTCTGCCAGTTCCAGATCCACCTGTAGCAGGTGGAATTAGCTATGAACCCATAGAGCCTGAAGTTCCAATGGAAGTACAAAAAGATGAAGTTTTACCCTATGCTGAAGTTATGCCAGAATTCCCCGGAGGAATGAAAGAAATGGTGAATTTTTTAAATAAAAATCTTATCTATCCTCAAGAAATGCTTGAAAATGGCATTGAAGGTAAAATCTATGTTCAGTTTACAGTTACCAAAACGGGCGAAATTAAAGACGCTGTAGTTGTAAGAGGTGTCAATGGATTAAATGTGGAAGCCTTGCGATTGGTGAAACAAATGCCTAATTGGAAACCAGGATCAAATGATGGAAAATTAGTGGATGTAAAAATGATTATCCCGATTCATTTTTCTTTGAATTAAATTGAGCGCATCTCGACTACGCTCGATGTGCTCTAGTAAGTGGGTTGAGCTGCTTGTGCTGAGCCTGGACTCCCCAGAGCCTGTCGAAGGGCCGAAGTAAGTCGAAATCCGCGATACCAAAATTAAGATCAATTAAAATAATTCTAGAAATAAGGTGTTTTCTTCACTGCTTGTCTTTCCTTTTATTAAGTAATATTCAATTATTTATTAACTTTGCAAGTGAGCAGAGATTTCAGTTAATTGCTTTAATTTCAGCTTTTTCCTTGAATAAAAAATAATACATGATTGACAAAAGAAAGAGAGTAGAAGTTTGTTTTACACCGGGTGAATACGAATATTATAAAGATGAGTTTGAAATTGTAGTTGTTATTGATGTATTGAGAGCTACATCCGCGATCTGCGCTGCATTTGATAACGGAATAAAATCCATTATTCCTGTCCCTACAGTTGAGGAGGCATGGGCCTACAAACAAAAAGGATATCTAGCGGGTGCGGAAAGAAAAGGTCAAATAGTAGATGGTTTTGATTTTGGAAATTCCCCATTTTCCTACATGAAGGAGGATTTCATTGGCAAAGAAGTTGTTTTGACTACAACTAACGGCACCAAATCTCTTGAAGTTGCTAAGGATGCTGATACAGTTGTAGTAGGATCTTTTCTTAATTTAACAGCTTTAAGTAAATGGCTGCATGAACAAGATAAAAATGTATTGTGTCTTTGTTCTGGCTGGCAAGACAAATTTAATTTAGAAGATACTATTTGCGCTGGAGCCATTTCAGATTATTTAATCTCCAAAGGAAATTATACACACATCGAAGACTCTTCTATTGCAGCAAAATATTTATTTCTTTCTGCAAAGGATAATTATTTAGGTTTTTTAAAATCAAGTTCGCACAGAAGACGATTAAAAAGTTTAAATTTAAACAAGGATATTATCTATTGTCTAACCCCAGACCAAATGGATGTTATCCCAATATTGAAAGATGGGAAACTGGTTAAACTATAAGTTTGTAATCACTTGCATTCTATTGCTACCACTTGTAATTTCAACGAGTGACAAACGCCCCTTTGCTAAACAATGGGGTTTTTTTGGTCACAAACGCATCAATCGCATTGCTGTCTTTACGCTACCACCTGAAATGACAGGTTTTTATAAAGAAAATATTGAGTTTTTAACGGAACATGCAGTTGACCCAGACAAGCGCAGGTATGCAGTTGAAGGTGAAGCACAATGTCATTATATTGATTTAGACCATTATTATAAGAAAGGAGAAAATCCTTTTGAAATTGTTCCTAAAAAATGGAACGATGCTGTGCTTAAATTCACAGAAGACACACTACAATCCTACGGAATTGTTCCATGGCACATACAAATCATGAAATTCAGATTACAAAAAGCTTTTGAATCTAAAAATGTGGATCTCATTTTAAAATATTCAGCCGACATAGGTCATTATATTGGAGATGCACATGTTCCTTTGCACACCACAGAGAATTATAATGGTCAAATGACCGGACAGAGAGGAATTCATGGTTTATGGGAAAGCCGTTTGGTTGAAATCAATGAAGCTGATTATGATTATTTTGTTGGGAAAGCTACTTATAAAAAAAATGTTCTAGATTTTGTTTGGAATGCAGTTCGTGGTTCACATGAAGCTTTAGATTCTGTTCTTGGAATCGAAAAAGAACTCACCCGCTCCTTCCCTTCAGATTTAAAATATGGTTTTGAACAACGCGGAAATGTAACGATTTCCGTTTATTCACGAGATTTTAGTAATGCTTATCACGCTAAAATGAATGGAATGGTAGAAAGAAGATTGCGTGCGGCAGTTCTTGCTGTAGGTTCTATTTGGTACACTTGCTGGGTTGATGCCGGTCAGCCAGACTTATCTAAATTACAACACACTCCCCCATCAGCTGAGCTTCTCAAAGAGATTCAAGTTTTAGATGAGCATTTCCATAACGATAAACATTTCGGAAGAATTTGTGAATGATTACATTTTCACAAATCGTGTATAGAATCCACTTGATAATTGCAATAAATAAGTTCCAGGATTTAAATCTATAACTGAAATTTTAATTTCTGAATTTCCTGGATCAATCGTACCCGTTTTTATTTTTTCACCTAAAAGATTTGAAATCATATAAGTTGATGGTGTTCCGTTTAATACTTCAGGAATCACGACAAACAACTCATCGACAACTGGATTGGGATAAATTGAAAGTCCATAAGGAATTAACTCCTCAATTCCGGCGCTACTCGAACAAGCACATTTGTTTTTAATTACATTCGTTTGTACAACCTGAGGTGCCTTATAAGTTGTTTTCACCCAACATTTTTGACCTAAGGTGTTCGAATTTGTATTGCGAATTCGGATCGTATACCAGCCGCTATAGCTTCCAGAAACACTAAAAGTTTGAGCTCCAGCAGCTGCAACAGTATCAATAATTTGACAATCCTTATCTAAAATTTCTAAAGTAATTGAATTCGCAGGAACACTCGGAAAAAGTTCAATTACTATTGGAGCTATCGTATCCGAGAATACACGACCCACTACGCGACAATCTCTACTGTTATTAGGTAATCGTCCCCCTTGTTGCAAAGACCCCGGACTATTGTCACCTAAATCATCTTCCATTTCCCATTCTTGCGTCACTAAATTTGAAGATCTACTATAATTGGTGTTAATCCCTTGTGGCGCCCATACAGCATAACCTTTTCTTCCTGACAATGCAGATCCATTGCATGGAGGAATTGAAATATCTACCTTTCCACCACCATAAACAGTTCTTGTAGCTGTCCCATTTGCACCTGAATAATCCGTCAAAACAGTTCCATCACTAAAGGAAGTCTGAACTCCAACTAGATTTTGCCAAAGGGTAAAGTGATCATTCACTGCAATTAACGCTTTGCTTTGGCGCTCCACTACAAATGCATCTGCAGCTTGCCATCTTACTAAATAAGCACCATCTTTAAAATGTAAATTTTGATGACACCAAAGTAAATTCTCCATATCACTGTGTGTAGGAAGTTCAGTTGAATTGGTTGGATGATGACTAAAGCGATTACTTAAATAACCAATATTGAATAAGTCTTCAAAGTATATCTCAGGTGAACCATCAACAGAAAGCGCTATTGCATAAGCAACACTTGCACGAGGATCATTAGGTTCAATTTGATTGCCAATTTGTGAAGAAGTATTCCAACCTGTATAATTCCCAGAAGCATCTAAAGTTGGGCGATAGGTATCATGATTATTAACAAACGGCACCGTTCGTTGGCGATTTAATTGTTGCGCATTAGGAATCGTTCCTAGATTATAATTGCCATTTCCAGAAATTATATCTGACAAGGCAAAGCGCAAACCAAAATCAAATGTTCCCGCTCTATTTTGAACTGCATTATCCCAAGCATCTAATTCACTTGAATTACCTACCCACTCTCCAACGGCAAACATAGAATCAGTGCCACTGGCCCAAACGGCATTATTCTGTAAATTCCAAAGGAAATCTTCTGTTGCATATGCTGGAAAATGTTTTACCGCATC
>CANJQZ010000190.1 GCA_947476515.1 Flavobacteriales bacterium | reverse complement strand
TTGATTCGGGAAAATGAAAAAAGCCCAATATAAAAAATACTGGACTTTTAATTGGTGCCCACGACTGGATTCGAACCAGCACACCTAATGGCACCACCCCCTCAAGATGGCATGTCTACCAATTTCACCACGTGGGCATAAAATTTAATTCAACTTAAAAAAAACAACTGTTTGAAATTTCTAAGTGAGCCCAAAGATAGCTAAATCTCGAAAATCTTTTGAGCTAAAATTATATTCGCCAACAATTAATCTTTAACTTTAAGAAAATAATTCAAAAAAGTAGAAAAACATGCGAC
The DNA here is from genome assembly GCA_947476515.1 of Flavobacteriales bacterium. Classification (GTDB taxonomy): domain Bacteria; phylum Bacteroidota; class Bacteroidia; order Flavobacteriales_D; family Crocinitomicaceae; genus UBA952. The sequence goes on along the minus strand of CANJQZ010000190.1, from coordinate 4,129 downwards.
TATTGAGAATACTATCAATAATTATTGGAAGTGGAATTGGCTACATTTATTACCTCAATTTTCCTTGTCAAAATCAATGCTCAATTACCTCCAATCCATTCGCCAGTATGATATTTGGTGGTTTATTCGGCGGACTTCTATTTCAAATATTTTCGACAATAAAAAAATATAAAGAAGGAAATTGAAAAAAAAAACTCTTTTAATAAGTTTGATTTTTCTTGTCTTCAGCCAAGGCTCATGGGGACAATCCTTTAGTTTCGATAGATTAAATCAAAGGCGTAATTGGCGCATGAATAAAAGGGAATTTCAATTAGGATTATGCGCAACACAGTTTAACGGGGATTTAGGAGGAGCTGGAGGTCCTGGTATTGATTACAGAACAAAAGATATAGATTGGCAATCCACCGGATCAGGACTTGAAATAGCCTATAAATATAGATTTAAGCCTTATTTTGCGACTAAAACATGTGTCAGTTATTTCAAAATTCAAGCAGATGACAAATATTCTGAAGAAGGAACTAGAAACATGCGAAATCTACATTTCAGGAGTAGAAGTTTTGATATTAGTCAACGATTTGAGTTAATAGTGTTGGCAAATGAAAGTAATAGCAGATTTTACAACCTTACAGCAAATGCAAGAAAAAACAAATCCAACGCTCAACTTTATCTTTTTGGCGGAATAGGTTTGATGTATTTTAATCCACAAGCAATGTATAATGGAACATGGACAAATCTTCAAGCTTTAAAAACGGAAGGGCAATCAACTCCATATTCTCGAACTGCGCTGATAATTCCAACAGGATTGGGAATACGATTTGGGATAAATGAACGATTTAGAATTGGAGTTGAATTGGCTTACACAAAAACATTCTCGGATTATATAGACGATGTGAGTACAACCTATACTTCAACAAGTAATTTAAGTTCTTCAGCTGCCGTTTATCTAGCCAACCCAAGTGGTAATTCTAACGCCTATGGCCCTGGTGAAAAAAGAGGGGATCCTAATCAAAAAGATGCCTATTATAAATTAAGTTTTCAGTTAATTTATAATCTATTCCATCGATAAAAAATTACTCAAAAAAAAACCGCCGAAGCGGTTCTTTTTAAAAAAGCTGTAATTACTTTAAATATTTTTCCATAAATGCACCAACAGTAATGATATCATCACCAATATGCACATCAGTTGCACCAGATGCCATTAAAAAACGACCGATGATCATTCTTGACTGCTCGTCATTGTTTAATAATTTAACGACCGTTTTATTGGTGTTTGCATCAAAACTGATTTTTAAATTCTCAGTATAATATTTACTTACCTCATCAATTTTATCAGGTGTAACATCAGAGCCCATTGTAAAGGTATAAGTTCCACTCGTTTTGGATTGAATTAATTGTTTCGGTGTTTCGCTAATTGCATAAGACTGCGCATTAACATTAGAGAAAGCGGTAAATAATAAGGCAAGTGTAAATAGTAATTTTTTCATTTTTATAATTTTTAGTTAATGCTAAATTACATTTTTTTTTTCTTGAAATATATTTTTCAAATAAATTAACATAATTCAATTGAATTATAGATTTAATTTTAGAACTAATTTGGAGAAATAAAAATTTATTTAAAGATATCACGCATTACTTGACCGCTAGTGTTTGCACCATTTATATGCAATAATTCTAGGATGGTTGCATGAACATCTATTAAACTATGATGACTTGAATTGATTGTATTCGTTTTAAAATCTGGTCCATAACAATAAAGATTAATATGTCGACAACCTTCACAGTCGTCACCATGAGAAACAAAACCATTTTGTACATTGTTTAGATGTCTTCCATGATCATTTGAAATAAATAAACTTGTTTTATCCTTATAAACCGGATCAGATTGAATTTTTTTCCAAATTTCATAACAATAAGCATCTGAATTTTTGATTCCTGCCAGGTAGTTTCCCCAATTATTTTGATGTCCTGAAAAATCTGGCTCTCTAAAATTAACCAATAATAATTTTGGATGATATGCATTCATGACTTCAATTACCTTTTTAAAAGTAATACTGTCGTGGCGGTATCCGCTTCCTAAACCCGAAACACCACAATCAGTTGAAGGCATTGATTTATTTTTCCATTTACTATCTTTACAATTAGCCAATACTTGAAGTTTATCTTTACTTGCAATAATCCAAGCCTCTTTCTGATCACTTCCATTTTCATTCAACCAATGCTGAAAAAAAGAAGAATGAACTGGTAATTCTTGTCCACCATTATTAATTGCTTGATAATAACCTGTAGTAAGTGCCGTATGACCGTTGGTAGTCCAAGTTTGACCTAAATTGTAATAGGAAGTAAATACTATTCCTTCAGGAGCGAGAACGGAATCCATAAATGGAATATATTTATGACTAAAATCTCCCCATGTTTCAGAATACCTTGGCCCGTCAACAACTAATACAACAATATATTTAGTTAAATAATTTTTGTTTTGTACCCTATCGTGTGAGCACGAATAAATGAATTGAGTGACAAGAAATAAAAACCAAAGTGCTTTATTCATATTGCAAGTTATAAAAAATAGAGCTTTGATGAATCGAATATAAAAGGATAATTAATCTATTGTTAAATTAAGTAACTTTAGTGCATCTAATTTAATTAAATGATAAGAATTCTATTTGTATTAACACTTATTCTCATAGGGTTTGAAGCCAATGCGCAGACTTTTTCAGCTATTGTTAATCAAAATATTCCTGATGATAATTCTACTGTCGCATTCAACATTAATGTAAGTGGTTTGCCCAATACCATCGATCAGAATTTTGGACTAGAAGTTATATGTTTAAATATGACCCATACCTATGATGCTGACATGGAACTTCAATTGAAAGCTCCTGATGGAACGACCAGTCTTTTGTTCTCAAGTATTGGCGGTGGAGATGATAATTTTACGAATACTTGTATCGCTGGAACTGGATCTCCGATAGGAGGCGGCATTGCTCCATTTACCGGTACTTTTCAAGGAATGTCAGTTTTGGGTGATTTAAATAATGGACAAAACCCAAATGGGACTTGGCAACTACTATGTCGTGATATGGGCGCAGTAGATATTGGATATTTAATGGATTGGCAAATTACTTTCAGTACCAACCCTGCTCAGCCCTTCCTTTTCCTATCAAGTAATATACCTATTGTTAAACTTACCACCCAAGGATCTGCTATTAATGATAATACGAAAGTGCCGGTATTAATGCAAATAATTGATCATGGTATTGGTGTTATCAATTATGCAAATGATACTATTTATGCCTATGAGGGAACTATTTTAACAGAATGGCAAGGATTTACAGGGCCCATGTATCCAAAGAAAAACTATGACTTTGATTTAGTTGATGTGTTAGGAAATAAAATTGACACTACGCTACTGGGAATGCCCGCTGAAAATGATTGGATCTTTAAAGCTGAATATTTGGATCACAGTCTAATTAAAAATACTATCACCTATGAGTTTGCAAGAAGAATGGGGAATTACGCGCCTCGTATTCGGCCCTGTGAAGTAATATTAGATGGTGCTTACCTTGGCTATTATTCTTTAACAGAAAAAGTTAAAAGAAATGCGCAGCGTGTTGATATTGCAAAACTAACGCCACAGGACATAAGTGGTAGCGCATTAACTGGTGGTTATATAATTGAAATGAATTTAAATGGCGATCCAGGTGCATGGAATTCTGTATTTCCGCCTATCAATAATGCTACCAACTCCAATCCTGTTGAATTTAAATTTGTTTATCCCAAAGCGACATCAATACTCCCCGTGCAAGGAGCATACATCAAGAATTATGTAGATTCCTTTGAACTTGTATTAAATAGTAGTAATTACCTTGACCCAAATAGCGGATACAGACAATGGATTGATGTTCCGAGTTTTATTGATTTTTTAATTGTCAATGAATTTTCTGTAAATTATGACAGTTACGGTCGAAGTACCTATATGTATAAAGAAAAAGATACAGATGGTGGAAAATTAAAAATTGGTCCCCCATGGGATTATGACAGAGCCTTAAGTTATGGCGATATGAATTCAGCGTCGGGATGGGTTTGGGAAATTACACACCCATATTGGCCATTTCCATTTTGGTGGTCG
>CANJQZ010000189.1 GCA_947476515.1 Flavobacteriales bacterium | reverse complement strand
GATAGCAAACTCATCTTCTAATCCTTCTTTTGCCCATTCTAATTCATCCTCAGTCAAATACATCATGTCTAGTAAGTCACTAGCCCAACCTTCATGAGCGTTTTGAGATAATAATCGATAAGATAGAACTTTTACTGCCGGAATTTCACTCCAAATACTTTCGTTCAAACAACGCAAGTGATTTAAATCAACTGGACTTTTGCCTGTAATCTGATCCAAACACTGTTCGCACAAACAAGCACAATTTTCTACATAACTATCTGGCCTAGGAGCGACAACATGAAAAAACAAAGTGGAACTTTGGGTGCATAATTCACAATTTTCACCACTTCTCTCTTTTACTAATTTTTCTGCACTCATGCTCTTAGGTTATTTAATTATTAGAAGTCAAAGATAGTTAAGATTTAAATAAGGATATTTAAAAACTGTTGGATGAAAAAAAGTAGTAAAAAAAGTTAGCGAATTACTTGATAGAATTAAACTAAAAGGTAAATTTGTCCAACTTTTAAATCTATATAAGTCAAATAATTACTTATATTTTTCATAAAAGCGCATAACGATTTGATTACAAGTGTTTTAGTTAAATAAATTTACATAAATGAACGCAAGCTCCTCGAGTATATCTTATCTTCCTTTGCTTATCCAAATTGGTGTTGCATTAAGTTTTGTGGTTTTCACCTTATTTGTAACACATCTTTTGACACCTAGAATCAATTCTAAAAAGAAGGATGAAAATTTTGAATGTGGTATAGAATCTACTGGAAACGCTCGTTTTCCGGTTTCTATTCGGTATTTTATGACTGCTATATTATTTGTTTTGTTTGATGTAGAAGTTATTTTCTTTTACCCTTACGCAGTAAATTTCTATCAACTTAAATTAGAAGGCCTTTTGGCTGTCATTATGTTTGTTAGTTTTTTCTTAATTGGATTTCTATATGTTAGAAAAAAAGGAGCTTTAGAATGGGAAAAATAGAAGATGATCAAGTGATCAATGGGGAAGGTTATCAATTAACCACCCTAGATAAGGCAGTTGCACTTGCAAGAGCCAACTCAGTTTGGCCATTACCCTTTGCTACTTCATGCTGTGGTATTGAATTTATGGCTACAATGGGAAGTGCCTACGACATGTCGCGTTTCGGAATGGAAAGAATGTCCTTCTCTCCAAGACAAGCAGATTTATTGATCGTTGCTGGTACCATTTCAAAAAAATTAGGACCTGTTTTGAAACAAGTTTACGAGCAAATGTCAGAGCCTAAATGGGTTTTGTCAGTTGGTGCTTGTGCTTCTTCAGGTGGGATATTTGATACTTATAGTGTATTACAAGGAATTGATAGAATTATTCCAGTTGATGTCTATGTTCCTGGATGTCCTCCTCGACCAGAACAAATCATAGATGGTGTAATTAACATTCACAAATTGGTGAAGAACGAATCCATGAGAAGAAGATACAGTGAAGAATACAAGCACTTGATGGACGACTACAAAATTGAAATTAACAACGGAGACAATGACTAATCAAGATCTATTAGGCCGCATTAATGTTTTGTTTTCTGCGGAGATCATAACTTCGGAAGAACAATTCGACACACTAATTCTTGAGGTAGCACCTTCAAAAGTTCATGAAATTATTCTTGGATTAAAAAACGACAGTGAATTGTCTTTCAATTTTCTAACCTTACTTGGAGCTGTTCATTATCCTGACAATAAGGATCGTGAGATTGCAATGGTTTATCATTTACACAGTTGGAAAACCAATTGCAGACTTCGCGTAAAAGCCTATATGGGAATTGAAAAGCCAGAGATTGCCACTATTACTGACATCTTTGATGGAGCAAACTGGCTAGAGAGGGAAACATATGATTTTTTCGGTGTTAATTTTATTGGACATCCTAACATGAAAAGGATTCTTAATGAAGACAGCATGGATTATTTCCCATTAAGAAAAGAATTTACCCTCGAAGATGGGACAAGAGAAGATAAAGACGATCGTTATTTTGGACGCATTTAAATTTTTGACATGAGTAACATTAAAGAAAAAATATACGATAGTCCAGCAGAGTTTTATAACTCTAAAGAAACCATTGACGGAGATATCGCAACCATTAATTTTGGTCCAACGCACCCGGCAACGCATGGTATTTTTCAGAATATCCTTCAAGTAGATGGCGAAAAAATTATTTCATCTGAACAAACAGTAGGATACATTCACCGAGCATTTGAAAAATTAGCGGAAAGAAGACCTTACAATCAAATTACACCCATAACGGATCGCTTAAATTACTGCTCCTCTCCTATTAACAACCTAGGTTGGCACATGACCGTTGAAAAACTAATCGGTGCAGAAATTCCTAAAAGAGTGCAATACATGAGGGTTATTATCATGGAACTTGCAAGAATCGCCGATCATTTAATTTGTGATTCGGTTGTTGGAGTGGATACGGGTGCATTAACAAGTTTCTTTTATCCTTTTCAAGAAAGGGAGAAAATATATGAATTGTATGAAGAAATTTGTGGCGCTCGATTAACAACAAATATTGGTCGTATTGGAGGATTTGAGCGTGATTTCACACCCGTTTTTCACACCAAATTAAAAGAGTTTTTAAAGACTTTTCCTAAGATCTTTGCTGAATGGGATTCCATGCTAGCACGCAATCGAATTTTCATGGATCGTACTCGAGGTACTGGACCTATTTCAGCTGAACGCGCTTTAGCATACGGATTTACAGGACCGAATTTAAGAGCCGCAGGTGTTGATTATGATGTTCGTGTCATGAAGCCTTATTCTTCATATGAAGATTTTGACTTTATTATTCCTGTAGGTGTAAATGGAGATACTTATGATCGATTCATGGTGCGTCAAGAGGAAATTAGACAAAGTATTCGCATTATTGAACAAGCCTACAAAAATCTACCTGAAGGCCCTTATAAAGCAGATGTTCCTGACTTTTACTTACCTCCAAAAGAAGCTGTTTATAACAATATGGAGGCTTTGATTTATCATTTTAAGATTGTAATGGGTGAATCTAAAATTCCAGCTGGAGAAGTTTACCATAGTGTTGAAGGAGGAAATGGAGAATTGGGTTATTACCTAATTAGTGATGGCGGACGAGCTCCTTATCGTTTGCAATTTAGAAGACCTTGTTTTATTTATTACCAAGCCTATCCTGAAATGATAACGGGTCAAACCATTAGTGATGCCGTAATTACTTTAAGTAGTATGAATGTTATCGCAGGAGAATTAGACGCATAAATATGAAAATAAATACTATTGCCTTATCAAGCGCTGAAAAAATTAGTTTTAGCCCGGAAATGAAATCACAATTTGAAGAGATTGTAAAACAATTTCCTGACGGTAAAGAGAAGAGTGCCATCATTAGAATCTTACACATGGTTCAAACTGAATTTGGTTGGTTGAGTCCTTCAGCTATGAATTCTGTAGCAGATTACTTGAAAATTGAAGCCATTGAAGTTTATGAGGTAGCAACTTTTTACACCATGTTTCATGTAAATCCAGTGGGGACTCATGTATTTGAGGTTTGTAGAACTGGACCTTGTATGTTGCTTGGGAGTGATTCCATTATCTCCTATATAGAAGAAAAATTAAACATAAAGGTGGGTGAAACTACCACAGATGGAGCTTTTACTTTGAAAACTGCAGAATGCTTAGGTGCTTGTGGTTATGCACCTGTTTTGCAATGCAAGTATAAATTCCATGAGCATTTAACCAAAGAGAAAGTTGATATATTAATAGATGCTTACCGTAAAGGTATTATCGAAAATTAAGCGCTGAATGAATAATAGAAAAGTACTTCTAGAAAATATTGACATTCAAGGTATTGAAACATTCGATATTTACCGTAAAAATGGTGGTTATCGTTCGGTTGAAAAGGCCTTAAAAAAAATGTCGCCAGACGAAATTGTTGAAGAGGTTAAAATCTCTGGTCTTAGAGGTCGAGGTGGGGCTGGATTTCCTACGGGAATGAAATGGTCTTTCTTAGCTAAGCCGGAAGGAGTTCCTAGATATTTGGTATGTAATGCCGATGAATCAGAACCAGGGACTTTCAAGGATCGTTATTTGATGGAGAAACTTCCTCATTTATTGATTGAAGGAATGATTACTTCAAGTTACGCACTTGGTGCTAATTTGTCCTTTATCTATATCCGTGGAGAATTCATGTATATTCTTCATATTCTAGAAAAAGCAATCGCCGAAGCAAAAGCAAATGGTTTTTTAGGGAAAAATATTCTAGGCTCTGGCTATGATTTAGAATTGCGCGTTGCCCCAGGTGGAGGCGCTTATATTTGCGGTGAAGAAACAGCACTTCTAGAATCGCTTGAAGGAAAAAGAGGAAACCCAAGAATTAAACCGCCTTTTCCTGCTGTTAAAGGTTTATGGGGTTGTCCAACAGTGGTGAATAATGTAGAAAGTATTGCTGCAGT
>CANJQZ010000188.1 GCA_947476515.1 Flavobacteriales bacterium | reverse complement strand
GGAACTGATGTAGATAAATTAAAGATAAGTCGTTTAACTCTTTTGAATAGCCAACAATCATTGAGCGCTACAAAATTTCAATTGGAAAGTCTATTGCGTATTTTAATTGGTTTAAAAAATGATGCTCCGGTTTCTTTGCTTTCTGATGAGATGATTGAAAAGTCAATTTTGATCGATAAGACAACCATATCAAGACCAGAATTATTACTCATTCAATCTCAACAAGAAATGAATCTAGAAGAAAGAAAAGGCACTAATATGTCCTACTTGCCAAATTTGTCTTTTTATGGATCTTATAATTATACTTATAATATGAAGCCAGCTGATGATTTTCGTAAGGGAATTAATTCAGCATTTATAGGGTTGCGATTAGATTGGACTTTGTTTGATGGTTTTGAAAAATATAACAAACAAAAGATGAATTTAATGAATAAGGATAAGTTAAACAATCAACTTGATTTAACTACACAACAGTTAAGCCTTCAAACTGAAAATGCTAAAAATCAAATCGAAATTCAAACCAGTTCATTGAATATCGCCAAGGAACAGTTGGTTCTAGCAACTCGAGTATACGATCAATCAACAGCGCAATATAACCTGGGAACTATTAGTACCAATGAGTTAATTCAAGCTGATAATGGCTTGCAACAAGCACAAACAAATGTTGTTGCTGCCTATATACAATTGCGTCAAGCAGAATTGACATTTTTGAGATCAATTGGAAACATTAAATAACAGTTTAAAATAAAGTAATGAATAAAAAAGTAATAGTTATTGGCATAATCGCCATTGGTTTGGTAGGATTGATAGTTGCAAAATTGTTCTCAAATAAGGACGCAGTCGAAAAAAAAATATTCATCAATGATGTTAATGAGCCCATTTTAGTAGAGGCTATACAGCCCTCTATGCATACCTTTCAAAGTGAATTTTCTTATCTAGGTACTTTTGAACCGAATAGACAAAATGTAATTGGTGCTGAAGGTCAAGGTCGTATAATAGCTTTAAATGTTCAAGAAGGAGATCGAATAGCGCAAGGTGGAGTAATTGCTAAATTGGATGATGAAATGCTTCAACTTCAAATAGATAATTTAGAGGTGAATATTGAAGGTCAAAAAAATGATGATAATCGTTACACCTCTCTTTCCAAAGATGCCGCCATCCCTGCAGTTCAAGCGGAGAAAGCAAAATTGGGGTTGAAATCTTCTGAAATTCAGAAAAAACAATTGCAAAAACAATTACGAGGAACGGTTCTAAAAGCGCCTTTCTCAGGAGTGATTACTAAAAAATTAGTTGATTTAGGATCCGTAATTGGTATCGGATCGCCGGTAGTTGAAATTACAGATGTTTCTTCACTTAAATTAACGGTTAATGTTCCTGAGCGTGACATCATGAAATTTAGCATGAATCAAATGGTAAATGTATCCATAGATGTTTATCCAGGTGAAATGTTTCAAGGTAAAGTGAGTCTAATCGGTATTCAAGCTGATAAAACTCACAACTTTAAAGTTCAAGTCTTGGTAAATAATGCTAAAGGAATTTTACGAGCTGGAATGTATGGCACTTCTAGTTTGGTTAACTCCAGTAGTATTTCTGCGTTTTCAATCCCTAGAAAAGCATTGGTTGGATCTACTAAACAACCAAAGGTTTATGTGATAAAAAATGGCAAAGCTGTATTAGTTTCCTTTAATGCAGGTACTGCAGATGGTGAATTTATCGAAGTGATTGGCGGTTTGTCTAAAAGCGATAAAATCGTAATAAAAGGACAAGTGAATTTAAGAAATGATGCTCCGGTAAAAACGAATAAATAAGAATAAAATCATGACATTAACAGAATTATCGATAAAAAGACCTTCGTTTATTATTGTTGTTTTTACAATCTTAATAGGTGGCGGAATGCTTTGCTATAATCAATTGAGCTACGAGTTATTACCTGATTTCTCTCCGCCACTAATTATGGTTACAACTACCTATCCTGGAGCTTCTCCAGCAACTGTTGAAAGTCAAGTAGCTAAACCATTAGAAGATGCTTTAAGTGGTTTAGAAAACATAAATGAGGTTACTGCTTTTTCTTTGGATAATGCTTGTGTTGTGTTACTTGAATTTAAGGCTTCTGCCAATATGGATGAGTCCGTTCAAGATGCTCAAAGAAAAATAAATAATATTGAAAATACATTACCAGAAGGTGCTCAAACGCCAATTCTTTCAAAAATCGAACCGAATGCATCTCCAGTACTACAAGTAAGTGCTGTGGCTAAAAACATGTCAGATCGCGACTTTATGGTACTCATGGAAGATCAGATTTTACCTCAAATTAAGCAAACTAAAGGAGTTTCTGAAGTTCAAGTAATAGGTGGAGAAAAGCGTCAATTCAGGGTCAATGTCAACAAAGATAAATTAAAGGCTTATGGCCTTTCCTTAGCCAATATTAATCAAGCAATCTCTGCTGCTAATGTTGAATTTCCTACTGGGAAATTGAAGAATGATGCCAGTCAAATGACAGTGCGTTTATCTGGAAAATTGTCAAGTATTGATGAGTTGGAAAATCTCATCATCGTCTCTAATGCTGCTTCAACTGTCAAATTGCACGATGTTGCAGAAATTGTTGATGGTTCCAATGACCAAATCGCAATCAGTCGCTTAAACGGACAAAATGGTATCGGGCTTCGGATTAAAAAACAAAGTGATGCCAATGCTGTCGATATGTCGAATGTTACAAAAGAGCGTTTTAAAATAATTGAAGAAAAATATAAAAAGGAAGGAATTCATTTTACCGTTGCAACAGATACCTCGATTCCTACTATAGAATCTGTTGATGCTGTTTTACATGATTTAGAATTGGCCATTTTTTTAGTTGCACTGGTGATGCTTTTATTCTTACATACCTTAAGGAACGCAATTATCGTCCTAGTGGCAATTCCAGCTTCTCTTATCTCTACTTTCATCGCCATGTATATGCTGGGTTATACACTCAACTTAATGACACTTCTTGCTATGTCGCTCGTAATTGGAATTTTGGTTGATGATTCGATTGTTGTCCTAGAAAATATATATCGCCATTTGCAAATGGGTAAAAATAGAAGACAAGCTGCTTTGGATGGTCGAAATGAAATTGGATTTACCGCATTAGCGATAACACTAGTGGATGTAGTTGTATTTTCTCCTGTGGTATTTATAGAAGGTACAATTTCTGATATTCTAAGACAGTTTTCAATTGTTGTTGTTGTTTCAACATTAATGTCTCTATTTGTTTGTTTTACTTTGACCCCTTGGTTGGCATCGAGGTTAGCCAAAGAAGTGAAATTAAATCCAAAAAATTGGTTTCATGCATTTTTATTGTGGTTCGAAAGACGCGTTACTATTTTCACCTCTTCTTATGTTCAATTGGTGGCGTGGTCTCTTAAACATAAATTAATAATGTTCTCTGCTGTCGCTGTAATATTTGTCTCTAGTATAGCAACTATGGGTCTAGGTATCGTTGGACAAGAATTTGTGGCCCAAGGGGATCAAGGAAAATTTGTAATTAAATTGAAATTTGATAAGAGTACCACCTTTGAAGAGAATAATGCCATCACACTTCAAATTGAAAAAATGATTCTTGCGCAAAAAGATCGTGTTGCAATTGTTTTTGCAAATGTTGGTGGACCTAGCTCTGGAATGGGCGCTGCTTCCTTTGGATCTGAAAATAAATCTGAATTAACGGTTAAATTAATCAAGGATAAACAAAAAGAAATCCCTACGATTCCTTACATGAATGCAATTCGCAAAAAAATTGAAGATAAATATCCTGGAATTGAGGTGAAGGCCATTAATATCGGCATGGTAGAATCTGAAGAGGCACCAATTGAAATTTTCCTTTCTTCTGATGATCATGAACTTCTAATGAAGGAAGCAAGACGCTTAAAGACTTTGCTTCTAGAAACTAAAGGAGCGAAAGACCCAACCATTTCTACAGATGATGTTACTCCAGAAGTACATATTGAATTGGATCGTGAGAAAATGGGTCAACTTGGACTTCCAATTGCTTTGGTGGGTATGCAACTTCAAAATGCCTTGACAGGTAATGATGATGCTCAATATGATGAGAAAGGACAAGAATATGACATCAATGTAATGATGGATAAATTCGATCGTAAAAATGTGGAAGATTTAGAGAAAATGACCTTCACGAATAATGATGGAAAACAAGTCGCTTTGATTGAATTTGCTGATCTTTCTGTTGAAAATGGTGATGGATCTTTGGAACGAAAAAATAGAATTTCAAATACAACCATTAGATGTTATGTTCAAGGTACAGCCTCTGGGAATGTTTCTAAGGATATTGAAGCTTATTTGAAAAAAGCACCCTTAGATGAAAATGTAAGAATGCTTTGGGGTGGTGAGGTTAAACGACAAAAAGAATCGATGGGCGCTTTAGGAACGGCCATGGGTATTGGTTTGATTTTGGTGTATTTAATTATGGTGGTATTGTATGATAG
>CANJQZ010000187.1 GCA_947476515.1 Flavobacteriales bacterium | reverse complement strand
CATTCCTATAATTTAGTTGCTACGCTTTATCCTTATGCGACCCAACCCTTAGGTGAAGTGGCTTTTCAGGCTGATGTGTTATATACTTTTAAAAAGGGATCTACATTGGGTGGAAAGTATGGAACTACCATTGGCGGTAATTTTTCAACTACCTATAGACCTATGCAATACACAAGTGGAATAAATCCCCTAGATTCTACAGGTGTATCGTATACTTCTCGCTTATTTGATCTTAGTGATAGCCTATATTGGCAGGACATTAATTTTAATATTTCTAAGAAGTTCAATAAAAAATTCAGTACAATTCTAAGTTTTTATAGTATTAAAATAAACAATGATGTTGCTAAAATATCTAATGATGCCCATGGTATTATTCATGCTTCTATAGGGGTAATTGAGGTGTCATATAAAATTAATACGCATCACTCTTTGCGCGCTGAATTTCAAGGATGTTTTGTTCAAAAAGAAAATGGACTGATTAAGGATAAAGGAAATTGGGCAACAGGTTTGATTGAATATACGATTTCTCCAAGTTGGTTTTTTAGTTTTATGAATCAATATAATTATGGGAATCCTGTAATTGACAAACGCGTTAATTATCCAATTCTAACCTGTGGTTATATTAAAGACGCAACGCGCTTTACGGTTTCTTATGGACGTCAGCGTGCTGGTTTATTTTGTGTTGGTGGGGTATGTAGATTCGTACCAGCGTCCAATGGATTAACATTGAGTTTCACCCAAAGTTTTTAATATGAAAAGCTACTTAACCTTCTTTGCAATAGCTTGTATTTCTTTATTTATGGTCTCTTGTGATCATGTAGAAAATCCTTATCCCATTGGAACAAGTAATGAATTAGACACTACACTTTATCCTGGAAATTGGAGTAATTATATGGCCAATGAATGGCCGGTTTTTTCACCGAATACTAATTTATTGCGCAATGTTCTTATTGAGGATTATACAGGTCATAAATGCATTTTTTGTCCTGCAGCAGGTGATTTAGCACATCAGTTGGAAGAGGCAAATCCTAATCGAGTTTTTGTTGCTTCTATTCATGCAGGACCGCAAGGAATTGGAGATTTTCAAACTGTTTCTGCACCTGAATATCCTCTTGACTTTACCAATCCTCAAGGGGTGGAAATAGGGATATATTTTGGCACCAATGATGGTGGTTTTCCAGGAAATCCAAGAGGAACAGTGAACCGCTTTAATAATGGCACCATTTTTCAAAGTCCAACGCAATGGACCAATATGACCAATACGATGTTGGCGGACAATAATTTAAAAGTGAATATGCAATCAGCTCTTAATTATTATCCTACTACTAAAGGAGCTTTTTTACATCTAGAAATAGAAAAATTGGATGCAACATTAAATGATGCTTTGGGTGTTGTTTCTTATTTGATTGAAGATTCATTAGTGGGAGATCAGAAAATGAGCGATAATAGTCACAATACAGCCTATACGCATCGTGACATCCATAGAGGAAATTTAAATCAACTTACCTTTGGGCGAACACTTACTGGTACCGATCTTATCAATGGAAAGTATTATGTTAATTATAGTTTTTTAGTTCCCAATCAGTTAGATGGAAATTATAATGCGCATAACATGCATATTATATCATATGTTTACAATAAAGTAACTTGGGAAATTTATCAAGTGGTAAAACAAAAGATTGCACCCTAATTGGAAGTCTAGTTTTCAGGGTATTCAAATTATTTATTTTTTAATGTGATCAAGCTGCGTACTTTTTTTTGGAACTTACTTCCGTGGTTTGCGCCCTTATTTTTTCTCTTTTTGCTTTTGCGAACTTTTGTTTATTTTCAATTGCAGGGTTCACCAATTATTGCTGATACACATCTTTCGTTTATTTGGTGGGGCTTGCTCTATGATTTTTTTCTGGTGTTCAGTATTTGGGGTTTTTCATCTCTTTTATTTGCAAGTTTGCAAGCGCTCCTTCCAAAAGTAAAGTTTACTTTTTTATTTTTTCTTTTTCCCCTAACACTACTATATTCGAATGTCATTTTAGATCAATGCTATCTTACCATGGGGGAGCCCCTCGATGAATCAATTTTCTTGTTCAGTAAAGAAGAATTGTGGATTATTTTAGGGCTGCAACAGCGGCTTACTTTAGCAACAAGTCTTGCGCTCCTTGCTCTTCTCCTTATTTACTTTTTGCTTGTCCGATTATTCTATTTCGTATTAAAAAACAAGCCGATTCTTTCTAGCTCCTATTTATTTTATTTCTCGTGTTTGGCACTATTGTACCTTCCCTTTTCTCGATATACAAATACAGAAAACTTGAGCCAAGAGGCTATCGTAAATAATAGATTGTTATTTTTTTTAGATGAATGTATTCGCTTTTCAATTCAACCTGAACGCAGTTCAAAGAAAATTTACAAAGCAGATTTTAAGAATTTAAATCCGGAATTTTATGGTTCAACTCAGACAAAGGGAATTTTTCCAACATGGCATAAATTACCCAATAATAGTGTCTTAAGTCCATATTTTAATAGAACGAGCAATGGAAAACCTCCAAATATTGTTTTTATAATCGGTGAAAGTATGTCCTCCGATTTCTTTGGTGAACGAAGTAAAAACACAGGTTGCATAATGCCTTTCATGGATTCTTTGTCAAAAAAATCTCTTTATTTCCCGAATACTTTTTCAACTTCTCAGCGTACTCACAATGTACTACCATCTATTTTTTCTTCAGTCCCAAATATTTTTGATGGTGCTGTATTTCAACAAATAGCGTATCCAAATCATTGGTCATTAATGGGCTTATTAAGAAAGTTTTATTATTCTAGTTTCTATTGTGGAGTAGATCTTCAATATTTAAATATGCAGGGATTCATGGATTATCATCAAGTAGATTATTCTGTTAATCATTGGTCTAAAGCAAGAGTTCAGCACTCAGATAGTATCAATAGCCCTTGGGGATTCCCTGACGAAGATCTCTTTAAACAAGCAATCGAAGATGATTCACTTTCAAAACACCAAGATAAAGCCAGTTTTAAAATCTTTTTAACCATCAGTTCACATGACCCGTTTATTTATCCAGAGAAGTCTCTGTATACCCAGCAAGTTATCGAAAAAGCAGCGACAATATCAAACCCTATAAATCGCAATTTAATTTTAAAGAATGCCTCCAATTTTGGCTCTTTTACTTATTGTGACGCACAAATTAAAGTATTTCTTAAGGAACAATCCAAATTACCTGAGTACCATAATACTATATACATCATAACAGGCGATCATGGGTCTGAGTTATATAATGCAAGCAAGCTGTCTAAATATAATGTCCCATTGGTTATTTTTTCACCTTTATTGAAGCAAAACTTTAAATCCAAGGCACTTGTCTCACATAATGACCTTGCGCCTAGTTTACTGAATTATTTGCGTTTAAACTATTCAATACCCGTACCGGATAGTATTCCATTTGTTGGAAAAGAATTACTTTTCCTTCCTTATTTCAAGGCCAATCGAGCTTTTGTTTTTACAACGAATAAATTAAAAAGTGAAGAAGGAATATTTTACGACAAAGTTTATTTGGCCAATCAAGTTTATTTATTGCATAAAGATTTGTCTCTTACGAAAAATCCAAATTCAAAAGCAGGATCTTTTTTTAAAGAGCAGTTTTCTCAATATCAGTTTTTTAGTCAATATTGTATTAATCAAAATAATCTTGTTCCAGCTCAGCAATACCATCTATGGTATGGAAATAGGGGGTGGGTTAAAGTTAAAAGTAAAGTATCCTTAATCGATCCATCCAACTCTAATAATCGGATGGTCTTTTTGGGGTCTTTTGCTATGCTTCCGAAACAACAACAAAATATTAAAATTCAAGTTACTGGATTGGTGTTTTGTAGAGAGAAGACTGAATTAAATCTATCTGGTGATGTTCTAATTAAACTAAAACAAAATCGCTGGTTGAATAAAGAGCAACTACTTTTCAAAGGGATACGCCCAAATTTTGAGGAAAGATTCAAGCCCAATGCGTGGAATAAAATAGTTTATACGATAGAATTTAATGCTTCTAAAACAAAAAAATTAATCAATACGAAAAAGCTGTATTTATATTTATTTAATGATCAAAAGGAAAGTATAAAAATTAAGGATCTAGAATTAATTTTGAGTAAAAAAGTTTAGTTTTTTATTTCCCCAAGTAATTTAAAATCAACCCTTCTGTTAATATCTCTACCTTGTTGTGTTGTATTGGAGGCAATAGGCTTGGTTAAACCATGATATTCTACAATTATTCTACCTGAATCCACACCTTTTTGAACTAAATAATCTTTTACAGCATTGGCTCTTTTTCTAGAAAGATCAAGGTTATATGCAGCATTTCCTACATTATCAGTATGTCCCGCAACAACTAAATAAACATCAGTTCTTTCAAGTAATGTTTTTGCAAAAGCATCTAATCCTGCAAATTGACTTGGCTTAATTACAAATTGGTCAAAACCAAATACTACATT
>CANJQZ010000186.1 GCA_947476515.1 Flavobacteriales bacterium | reverse complement strand
GTTGGACTTTGTCCAAAACTTCCAATAACTTGATTCAGGATGCCTTCATAATCGGCAAACTCTGTTTCAATATTCATTGTTTTAAGCACCAAGATTAATTGCGGTGAATTTTGATTCATTGCTATGAATTCTTGTCTCGCTCCTTGGTATTTGCTGTATTCACCCGACATGTAGGTGTTAATTGCTTGAGCACGAGAAGTGTCCAGTTTTAATGCTGCGGTTGCTGAATCAATTTTTGCTGACCAACGATCTAATTTATAGGAAAATTGGTTCATTTGCTGTGACTCATCAGAATTGATAATATTACAGAATTCTCTTATTTTTTTACCATCACCATATACTTTGATATTAGCACTATCACGAAGTATTAATTGTAAATTTTCATTCCCTAAACGCAACATATAATAATCTGCATAAGGTAAGGTCCCTTTCATGGTGAAATTACCTTTTTTATCAGGTTTCGTAGTAATAAAGTCCTTGTAAAACTTACCATAAAATTGAGAAATTTTAATGGAATCAAAATTACCGTTGAAAATTTGCCCACTAATTTGAACATTTATTTTGGGCAAGTTGGGGCCTTGACTTAAAAGTGTAAATCCTACAAAAATATTCATCCAAATAAGAAGTAGTTTTCTCATAATAAAGTAATTAAAAAAGTGATTTTATTTTATTAATTAGTAATTCTCCTCTCAATCCTTTTCCAACAATCATTCCATTTTGGTTTACGAGAACAGTATGCGGAATCGATTCAAATCCATATAAGGAAGTTAATGGGGTTTCCCATCCTTTTAGATCACTTCCATGTGTTGTCCAGATAAGCCCATCTTTTTCAATAGCATTTAACCAAGCATTTTTATCATCATCTAATGAAACAGATAGAATCACGAAGTCTTTTCCTTTATATGTTTGATATAACTTAACGAGATTAGGACTTTCCTTTCTACAAGGTCCACACCAAGATGCCCAAAAATCTATTAGCACAACTTTTCCTTTAAAATCTGCCAGACTTATAGGTTTACCTCCAGGAGTGGTAAGTGTGAAATTAGGCGCCGTTATAGTACCATTTTGAATGTTCTGATATTGTTGATACCCTGCTTCAATTTGTGCATATTGCGAAATGAATGAATTGCAGGTAGGCGTATCACCATATTTTTCTTGAAAAGCATTTGCTACCTTTTGAAAAACAATTAAGTTTTCTGGGTTCCAATAATCAAATCCAGTGGAAGGAACCAAGGACATGGATAAAATGATATTGTAGGGACTTGTTGGATCTTGCAACATTTTTTTTCGAGCGAATTTATCAATAACCTCTTTTGCAGCATTAAATTCATTTGTCAATTCGACTTCTGACAAAGTATTCTGTTTTGCAGCAATGGCCTGTTGTTTCCTATTAAATTCATCCATGAGTTTCATGTAAGCATTCATTGTTTTGGCCCATGAAGTACCTGAAGCATTTGGTTTTTGAGTGAATTCACTGAAATTGGTATTGAATTTCATATGATCATTCGGCGCTATAGTAAGTGGAATAGAATTCTCTTGGTTTTCTCCGATTCTCATTTGATAAAATCCCAAGCCAGGAAGATTGCCTTCTAATTCAAAAGCACCATCGTTTTCTTCTATGAGCGTTTGTGCAACAGGAATTACGCCACGCTCGCTAGGAGCTTCAATATATACTGTCATTCCCTTAGCATCTTTTATTTGTCCAGAGATTGAAAAGTTAATTTCTTGTTCCGGATCTTCATTACAGGAAGCAACAATGAAAATTAAAAAGAAATATAAAAATATTTGTTTCATTATAAATTATCCAAGGTGTTGCGTAATATACTATTTGCTTTTTTAGGGTCTGCTTTTCCTCCTGATACTTTCATTAATTGCCCCATAAAAAATCCAATCAATTGTTTGTCTCCTGCTTTATAGCGTTCAATTTCTGATGGATTTCCTTCGATTACTTTTAAAATATAAGCGTCAATAACATCTTCACCTGAGTCTTGAAATAAATTTAACTCTTCTGCAATATCGTAGGGTGTTCTATTAGTTGCAATTAATTGAGGAAAAATTCTTTGACCAGCAATAGTGGAGGATACTTTTCCTTCATCAATCAACTGAATTAAACTGGCAATTCTATCTGGTGCAATAGGGAATTCAGCAATAGAAACTCCGTTTTCATTTAAGTAGGACTTAATTTCTCCCATCAACCAATTTGCTGCTGATTTAGCATTTTTGGTATGATTCAATAAGCTTTCGTAATACAAAGCAATCCCCTTTGAATCGGTGATATTCATAGCGTCGTAATCACTTAAGCCAAATTCTTGTGTGTATTTTAAATATAAATTTCTTGGTAAAGGAGGCATCTCCTTTGCAATAGCATCAATTTGTTCTTGCAAGATCACTAAGGGTTGTAAATCAGGCTCTGGGAAATAGCGGTAATCGTTGGCCGCTTCTTTTGAACGCATGGAAATAGTGAGTCCTTTTAAGGCATCAAAGGAACGGGTTTCTTGCGCAATAACCCCTCCGTTTTCTAGTAGTTCAATTTGTCGTTTGACTTCAAAATCAATTGCTCGCTGAACATTTCGAATGGAATTCATGTTTTTGACTTCTACCTTTGTCCCGAACTCTTTAGCTCCTTTCAAATTTACCGATACATTGGCATCACAGCGCAGCGATCCTTCTTCCATATTCCCATCGCAAATTTCAAGATAGCGGACTAATTTCCTTACTTCCGTTAGGTAATAATAGGCTTCACTTGAAGAACTCATATCGGGTTCAGAAACAATTTCTAATAATGGAACTCCAGCACGGTTTAGATCTACGAGGGTGTCAAAAACATCGACATCGTGAATGCTTTTCCCAGCATCTTCTTCCATGTGAATTCGGGTAATACCAATTGACTTTTCTTTGCCTTGTTCGTCTTTGATTATAACATAACCTCCAACACAGATCGGTGTTTTATCTTGGGTGATTTGATAGCCTTTCGGAAGATCGGGGTAGAAATAGTTTTTTCGAGCAAAATATTGATTTCTTGCAATTTCACTATTACACGATAGACCTAATCTTATGGCGTACTCCACCGTCTTTTTATTCATTACAGGCAATGTTCCTGGGTGACCCAAAGAAACAACACTTACATTTGAATTGGGTTGCGCACCAAATTCGTTGCAATCTGTAGAATATGCTTTGGATTTTGTGAGCATTTGAGCATGCACTTCTAATCCAATGACAATTTCGTAACGGTCCTGTAGCTTATTTTCCATTCTTTAAATACGAGCGATAAGTTCTTTCATGATTTCTGTCATCTTAGGCTCTTGGCGGCTGGCTACCTCAATTACATCTTGGACACTTACCTTCTTTATTTTACCTGGGACACCTAGATCAGTGATAATTGAAATCGCAAAACATGGAATATCCATGTGTCTTGCAACGATAACTTCAGGCACAGTAGACATACCAACAGCATCAGCACCGATAGCACGAACATATTTATATTCAGAGGGAGTTTCTAATGTTGGGCCAGTCAAACCAGCATAACATCCTACAGCAACTCTAATGTTTTTTTCTTTTGCAATACTGAGTGCAAGAGCAATCATTTTTTCATCGTAAGCATCTGACATATCAGGAAAACGAGGTCCAAGAGCATCAAAGTTTTTTCCGATTAATGGATTGCCAGGGAATAAATTAATGTGATCATCCATGATCATAATTTCGCCTACTTCATAATCAGGATTTACACCACCTGATGCATTACTTACGAATAATCGTTCAACACCTAGTAATTTCATTACCCTTACCGGGAAAGTAACTTGTTGTAAAGAATACCCTTCATAATAATGAAAGCGTCCTTGCATAGCAACAACAAATTTCCCTCCTAATTCACCAAATATGAGTTTTCCTGAGTGACTTTCAACGGTTGAAACTGGAAAATTAGGAATATCTTCATAAGGAATTTCATCTATGATTTTGATTTCCTTTACCAATCCACCTAATCCTGTACCTAGAATAATCCCGATACTCGGTTTAATTGAAGTTTTAGATTCAATATAGGCTGCTGATTCTTCAAATTGCTTTAGCATACTCTTTAATTATTTTGATGAATTCAATTTCGTTTTCAATGTGAAGTTCTATGTTCTGAATACTCCAAGGATATTGTAATAATTCTTCTTTGGTAAGTAATGATTTTAAACGCATGTAATCTTTAGATGTAGTAACAATCACGCCATCTTCAGCTGCAAAGGTATCAAATTTTTTGTGAATTAATTCAATGTCTTTTCTAGTAAATAAGTGGTGATCAGAAAAAGATAAATGAATGGTTTCATAGGTACTTGAAATGTGCTTCTTTAAATCTATTCCCTGAGCAATACCTGTTACTACAAGCGCCTTCTTTGCTGAATCAATACTTTTTCCCAAACTTTGAAGCGGTAGATATTTGATCCAGCTAAAAAAAACTGGCAAATGATACTTTTCTAAAGGGACTTTAAATTTTTTCATATCCTC
>CANJQZ010000185.1 GCA_947476515.1 Flavobacteriales bacterium | reverse complement strand
CTTGTAAATGGTAATTGCAATAATTTTTCTTCATTATCACTTTGTCGTTTACAAGTATAAATTACAGCTCCATTTTTGTCAAAATAAGACTTTGTGTCCATGCAAAAGCTAGTTTTTTCTGCAAAATGAACAAAATGTCTATTAGCACAGATCATTCCATTGGGTCCAAAATAATAACTTATTGTCTCTGCTTGTCCACTTGGATAGGCAGTTTCTTGTTGCAATTTGATAATGTCTCCATTTTGATTTCCAAATCCAGAGACCTTTTTACTAACTCCTAAATCATTTGCATAATTCAAACTACCGAATGCTAAAGGATGTTCAGCTGTATCTAGAAAATTAACTGCTTTATCAAATTTTTCTTGACCATTAAAGGCTGAAATATTTTTTTGTGAGGTAGGTATATCGGTGCTTGGGTCGAGTAAGGTTTCTTCTTTGTTCGTGCAAGCACTTGAAAAAATAATCAAGAAGAATAATAAATAAAGTATTCGACGCATTTTATTAAATTGAATATTAATTTTTATTACGGCTTTTGGGCTCTAAAGTTACCCTTATTTTAGATTGTAGATTATTGATTTATGTTTAAGTGTAAAAGTAAGCTCCTTCGTTTATAAAATCAAGTAGATTATCTCAATTTTAGTTAACTTTTATTACGCGTCATTATAAATAACAATCAATAATTACGATTGTTTGTTCTCTTGCTTACCTTTGTGTCATGACAAAAGCACTTGGAATAGATTTTGGTTTGAAAAGAACGGGCCTTGCATTGACTGATGACCATCGAATAATAGCAAGTCCGCTTACCGCTGTGGCTTCAGATGTGCTGATGACTTATTTAATTCAGCTTTTCTCTAAAAATAATATCACCACCATTGTTTTAGGCTTCCCAACTTCAGTTGACGGAACAGATACCCATATTACTGAAAATGTAAGATTGTTAAAGGAAGCACTTGAAAAACAATTCTTAGGTATCGAGGTGATTTTACAAGATGAGCGCTATACCTCTCAAAGAGCAATGCAGGTTATACATCAAGGTGGAAAAGCCAAACAGAAGAAGGATAAGGGACTAGTGGATACTATAAGTGCAACTTTAATTCTTCAAGATTACCTCTCTGGTGTGTAATTTTAAATATCTATGCTTAATTTTGTTTTTTTAAATAGTAAAAAATGATTTTGCCAATTGTTGCCTATGGTGATCCGGTTTTAAAAAAGGTTGCCTCTGAAATAGACGCTACTTATCCCGAATTGACAACCCTAATTGCTAACATGTTTGAAACCATGTATAAGGCTAAAGGGGTAGGACTAGCTGCTCCACAAATTGGATTAGGCATTCGTTTATTTATTGTCGATGGAGCTCCTTTTGCTGATGAGGATGGGGAAGAGCCTGATCCAAAAGCTGCAGGAATTGAAAAATTTAAAAAGGTAATTATCAATCCAATTATTGAAGAGGAATCAGGTGATATGTGGTCTTTTCAAGAAGGATGTTTATCTATACCGAAAATTCGTGAAAATGTATTTAGGCGTGACACTATTTTGCTCACCTATTATGATGAAAATTGGAATTTTCATGAGGAAAAGTTTGATGGTTATGCTGCACGAATTATTCAACATGAATATGATCATTTGGAAGGCGTACTTTTCACGGATAAATTAACACCTTTAAAAAAGAAATTACTTCAAAAAAGATTATCAAATATCTCAATAGGAGCGATTGAAGTAGATTATAAAATGAAATTTAATACGAATAAGAAATCTAAACTATTATGAAACAATTAATTTATTACAGCTTTCTTTCTTTAGTGATGTTTTTAGCAGCTTGTAATTCTTCTAATACAGCCAATTCAAAAGATCATGAAGCATTGATAAAATCAATAACAGATATGGAGGATTCCATTATGTCACTTCAACGAGATCCAGCTCAAGCAAATAAAATTCCAAGTTTGACAAATATTGAATTAATAAACCGCTTGGTAGCATTTTATCACGCGTATCCAAAAGAAGATTATGCTGCAACTTGTTTGATGAAAGTGCATATTAAATATTCTGATTTAAATGCGCACCAGAAGGCCCTTGCTTATGGAGATACTTTACTTAATTCTTTTCCGAAATTTAAGAATCGTGATTTTATTATTGAAAGTATGGCATCTACTTATGATATTATGATTACTCCAAGGGATACTGCACAAATTCGAAAATATTACAATTTATTGCTGAAAGAACCTACTATAACACAGGAGAAAAGAAAGGATGTATTGGCGCGTTTAAAGCATATAGACATGACATTATTTGAATATATTGACTTTCAATCTGCCCCACTTTCAAGATAGTACTGAAATTCTTCGCTGTTAATGTTATGTTAATTTTTTTATTGTCGAAAATTTGAATGTACATTTGATAAAAAAAACACAACTATGAAAAAATTATTTTTAAGCTTTAGCTTGTTGTTTGTTGCTTCATTAGCAATGAACACTGTATCTGCTCAAATTGATAAAGGAGCAAAAATCGAATTCTCTAAAGAAGTTCATGATTATGGAAACATCAAATATGATGGTGATCCTTATTGTTCATTTGAATTTAAAAACACTGGTAATGAGCCATTGATTATTTCAAATGCTAAAGGTTCATGTGGATGTACAGTACCTGAGTGGCCGAAAGAACCAATTGCTCCAGGAGCAAAAGGAGCTATTCGTGTGAAGTATGACACCAAGCGTCCAGGCCCAATCAATAAAAGCGTAACTATTACTTCTAATGCTATCAATAGCCCAGATATGATTATTCGTATTAAAGGTGAAGTTGGTCCAGCTCCAGAAGGTGGTGCTCCAGTGAATACATCAGGTGCTCCAACAGGAAACTAATCAATATTTAATAATAAAAAAGGTCGTTTGAAAAAACGGCCTTTTTTATTGCTCAAAAAATTGCCAGATAGGATCCTGTGGTACAGGAGCAATTACAGTAATCGGTTCTTGATTGGTAGGATGGTTAAAAGACAACTCTCTTGCATGCAAGCAAATCGATCCATCAGGATTAGAGCGCTTAGCACCATATTTCAAATCTCCTTTAATAATACATCCAATGCTTGACAATTGTGCACGGATTTGGTGGTGTCTGCCCGTTTCTAAATGTACTTCTAAAAGGTGATAATTATCTGAAGATTTAATCCATCGATACGATAATTTTGCCTCCTTAGCACCAAGAGTTTTTGCCGTAGAAATATAACTTTTGTTTTGCTTTTCATTCTTTTTCAAGTAGTGAACAAGTTCACCATTTTTTTCAGTAGGTAATTTATCTACAATCGCCCAATACACTTTATGCGTATCCTTTTCTCTAAATTGAGCATTCAAGCGTTCTAAACCTTTGCTTGTTTTTGCAAAAACTACAGCACCGCTTGTTGGTCGGTCTAATCGGTGAATTACCCCACAGAAAACATTACCCGGCTTGTTGTATTTTTCCTTTAAATATGCTTTTATTGCATCCGGAAGTGTTGCATCTCCCGTTTTATCCCCTTGAACAATTTCTGAGGGCATTTTATTTACCACGATTACATGGTTGTCTTCGTACAGTATATTTTCAGGCTTCAAGTGGCGCTTTGTTAGAGGAGTTTTTGGAATTGTATTTACGGTTCATAATTGCAGCTATAGCTGTAAATAATACAAAGAAAATGATCAATAAGGTAAGCCAGGATGGAAATTTACCCAAGCCATCTCCCTGTGCATAGGAATGTAGTCCGACCAACATGAAATTGACCCCGAAAAAGGTGAATAAGATCGCTGAATATCCCCAAAAAGAGACCACATTAAAAACGAATTTACTTTTTAATCCAGGAATGTAGCGCAAATGCAGAATGATCGCATAAACCAATACGGAGACTAATGCCCAAGTTTCTTTTGGATCCCATCCCCAATATCTTCCCCAAGACTCATTGGCCCAAACACCGCCTAGAAATGTCCCTACGGTTAACATAAAGACTCCAATTGTCATGGTCATTTCTGAAATGTAAGTTAATTCTGAAATGTTTCGCGTTACAACTTTACCATTGGTGTCCCCTCTAAAAATATATAGAACAAGGTTCAGTAAGCCTAAAATACAGGCCAAGCCCAAAAACCCATAACTTCCTGTAATTATTGCAACATGAATCATGAGCCAATATGATTTTAATACAGGTACTAATGGCGTGATTTGTGGATTTAATAAATTCATTTCACTCACTATGATCATCATTGCCGCTAATATTGCCGTTCCTGGTAATACAATTTCGTTCTTTTTAGAAAAAAGAAAACCTGCAAGCATCGTTACCCATGCAATGAAAATCACCGCTTCATAACCATTACTCCAAGGAGCGTGACCAGAAATATACCATCTCATTCCAAGTCCTGCTCCATGGTAAATAAAGATTAATAATAAGAGATAGAAAAACGACTTTCTAATGATAGCAATAGTCTTTGTGATTTTAGATCCAATTTTAAAAAACACAGACAAGTAAAAGATAAGTAAT
>CANJQZ010000184.1 GCA_947476515.1 Flavobacteriales bacterium | reverse complement strand
TGATGTGTATTTTTTGAGCATTGATTATAGTTAAGGAAGTGGTAAATAAAATTAGAAGAATTAAATTTTTCATATTGATAATATTTTTGAAGTGAATTTAGATCAATTTGACGGCCAATTTTTAAAAGCTATTTTATTTTAACAAAAATTTAACCATTAATCATAAATTCAATAGCAAATATACCAAAGGAAAAGGAATTCTATAATTCAAACTCAAAACTTTTTAAGAGAATTAAGGGTTTGATCCAATAAAGAGGTTTCACTTAAGGGGTCTAAAACGATTAAATCATCATATCTCCGCAACCAAGTTAATTGACGCTTCGCATAATTTCTTGTATGTTGTTTGATCAGTTCAACCGATTTCTCATAAGAGGTCAAACCATCAAAAAAGTCAAACAATTCAGAATAACCAACAGTATTAAGCGCTTTTAAATGTTTGAACGGAACTAATTGCTTCGCTTCGTCTAGTAAACCAGCTTGAAGCATTAGATCTACTCTATCTTCAATTCTTTTATAAAGCAAATCTCGTTGCCATTCAATTGTAAATCTAAAAGTATTGAAATCATTATTTTTTCTTTGTCCGGTTTTAAGAGCACTGTATTTTTCTCCTGTCAACTCAATTACTTCAAGTGCACGCAGAACTCTTCTGGAATTAGCTTTATCAATTGTATCATAACAAATAGGATCTGTTATTTTTAATTGATTCAACAAAAAGGGTAATCCATGAACTGACAAAGCTTCCTGTAATCTATCTTGAACATCCTTATTGGTTGGCAAATCATCCAAGCCAAAAATCAAGGCATCGATAAATAAACCTGAACCTCCGACTAAAATAACATGATCATTTTGAGTAAACAATTCTTTTAATAATGCACTAGCCTCCTGTTCATATTGCGCAACTGTAAAGTCCTTATGAATGGAATGCGTATCGATTAAAAAATGTGTTGCTGCGTTTAATTCTAAAGGACTAGGCTTGGCTGTTCCGATTGACATTTCTTTATAAAATTGTCGGGCATCAGCGGATATAATCGGACAAGAAAAATGCTTAGCTAAATCAATGGCAAGACTGGTTTTTCCCGAGGCAGTTGTTCCTTGAATTATGATTAGATTTTTTTTCACTGAAGAACAAACAAAATATTAATGTGATAAATTGAATTTATTTTGGAAAACAAATATAAAACAATCGTGCCGAGCGCGATAGAATTGACCTATGTTTTAAGAAATTTTTAAGTCCAAGGAAAATTATTTCCAAGCCATATATTGATTGTAAACTGAGGATGCATAAGAAGAAGCAGGGCCACGATATGCACCACATCTAACCACTTCATCACGATAATAAACAGGATCGGATAATTTCTTAACCATTGTTTGAACATTTCCATCCCAAATCTTTGGGTTGAGTCCGTATTTTACTGCAAGGCGCTGCGCATCATCCACATGACCTTTTCCAGCGTTGTAGGAAGCCAGAGTAAATTTAAGGCGTTGTTCAACATCTGGAATACTTGACCAAGAAACATAAACCCTATCTAATAAATTCATGGCTGCTTTAATTTGAAGCTCTGGACTAGAACTTGGATTTACGCCATAATGTGCTCCAATACTTGGCATAAACTGCATTAAGCCAAAGGCACCTCCTAATCCTCTAGCATTTGGATTAAAACGAGATTCTTTAAAAGCAACTGCGGCTAGAATTCTCCAATCCCATCCAAATTTTTCAGCTGCTTTTTTGAAGTAGGCATCAAAGGGAGAAATATCACCTTTTCCTTTTGAATAAGTGGTTTCGATTGGAGATTCTGTAATATAATCGAAGTACCTTTTCTTTAAATTTTTATAAGAATCAGATTTACAATAAGAAAGAAGAAAAGAATTTAATTTCTTGGTTAAATCAACACTATTCGGACGCAATCCAAAACCAATCTTTTGTTTGCTTGAAACAATGGTAGAAATAAATAAATTCGGATGCAATTCATTACTAATTCTGGCTAAATTTTCATTGGCGATCGTATAATCGATTTTTCCACTGGATACCATTTCAATTAAATCTTCATTTGAAGTAGGATTGGACGGGTACTTGGTATTGATCTTAACACCAATTTCATCAGAAAGATGGGCCAAACGAATATCAAAAGAAGATCTCTTTCTTACATAAACTTTTTTCCCACCTAAGGCAGTAGCATCTTTTATTAATAAACTATCAGCAAGTTTACGCTGAACAATTACTTGATGTGTATAATAGTAAGGCTCTGAAAAATTCATTAATTTCTTATTGGACAAAGTGATCGCTAAATTTTGAGCTACAATATCACCCTCTCCATTGGCTAATAATCTTGGGAAATCAGCACTATTTTCAACTACTTTTATTTCTAATTTGACATTTAGTGTGCGTGCAAATGAATCGAGAATTTCATACTCAAAACCTAATTTTTTCTCCCGATATTCAAAGAATGACATGGAGCTATTCTCTGTTAAAACCGTTAACTTACCTTTCTTGAGAATCTGCTTTAAATCTAAGGTTGCAGAAAAAGGTTTTGCTCCATTTTGACAAGCACTTAAGATAAGTAGTGTCACTGTAAAATAAAAGATTTTTATTTTCATGAACATCAATTAGTTATGCTAAGATAGGCTTAATATAGTTACTAACCATAAAAGCCGTTTCAATCGAGGATAATTAATTTAAAAAGAAGTTTGAAAATTCAAAAAAAATAAGCAAATTTGAGTAACTATAATCCATAAGATATGAATAGTGATCAGAATGAAATTTATTCAAAAGTGGTAAGGGCTGGCAAACGAACTTATTTTTTTGATATTAAAGCTACCAAAGGAAATGATTTGTACATCACCTTGACGGAAAGCAAAAAAGTTTATGGCGAAGACGGGATTGATAATTTCCAAAAACATAAAATTTTCCTTTATAAAGAAGACTTCGAAAAATTTAAAGAAGGCCTGGATGATGTACTTTTGAAAATCGAAGAAATGAAAAACATTTAATTTTTTTTTCATTTTCATTTTGGAATTAAAAAAAGTGCTTATATTTGCACACCTAAATTAGAAAGGGAGATTAGCTCAGCTGGTTCAGAGCACCTGCCTTACAAGCAGGGGGTCACAGGTTCGAACCCTGTATCTCCCACAAAGCTTCACAGAAATGTGAGGCTTTTTTTTTGTTCAAATATTTTTTAATGTTTGGGTGAGAAGTTTATATGGAGTAAAGATTTTAAATATTAAAAGAGTCTTAATCTTTAAAATTTCAATTCACTTAGCTTTTATTTTAACGATTTTATTATTTCGTAAAACCACCAATTCACTATTTTTTGATTTTTTGAATTCCAAAAGTTTTTCATATACTTTTTCAAGACCTTTTAAAATATCATCTTTTTCCTTAATTTGAATTTCAAGTGTTGTCATATTGATTTTTTAGAAGATTAAACTTTTTTTCATTCACAATATTTAGTAATCCGTCAATTTGTTTGTCCACTATTAATTCATGTTTACCTTCTGAATTATCAAAAATCAAAGCTCCATCAACTATAGGCAAGTAAATATCAAATAAATTTTTGATTCCTCTTATATACCTTCTTTCAATTACCTCAGGATTAATATTATGTCCACCTTCGAAAACTCTTATTTTTACGCGTTCTTTAGCCAACTCAATACTCTGAAGCCAAAAGAATAATAAGGTAACGCGATAACCTCGTTTTTTAGCTTCAATGATTTTATTTTTATAGCTTTTTGTTGACAATGTTGTTTCAAATGCGAAATTTTCTTCTTCTGAAAGTAATTCTTTTATTCTATTGAGCATTATTCGACCTGCTTCAAATGAGACTTTTTCAGGTTGGAAAGGAGATAATCCTTTGGCTATTTCATCGGCATTTACAAATTCCTTACAGTCCAAGATTAAAGGTAAAATGGTAAATGAAGCAGTTGTTTTTCCCGCACCATTACAACCAGCTATAACATAAAGTTTTTTGTCATTCACAACTGCAAAATTACAAATTTTTTCGTTGATTAATAGAATGTTATTTATTGTCTCTCCTGTTTTTTAAAACCACCAATCTATCCGAATCTTCCAATAATTGGTTCGAAAAAAAGTCTATGGAGTCCCCAAAGACTCACAGAAATGTAAGGCTTTTTTTTGTTAAATATTTATTGAGACAAGATTAATTCGGTCCAATATAGATACCATGCCAATAATATACAGAATTGGTAAGTGAATTATTGCATGACATTGCAGCCTCAATTAAAATATTGGGGACAGTAAATTGGATACAAAATCCAGGTGGATTCCACCCATCGTGTAATATGCCATTGAAATTAAATCCGTACCAAAATGGATTACAAGAGAATGGCGTTAACGCTAATAATTGGTTATGGTTTGCGTCAGAGGGTTTGAATTCAGGATTTGGTTGACCCGTTTTACTGATGGAAACCACACGACCAATAATTTTTGGAAAAACAATATTTTGTATCGTTTCGCTTGAAATAGAAGTGACAATTATTGATGTGAAACTTGATTGATCCAT
>CANJQZ010000183.1 GCA_947476515.1 Flavobacteriales bacterium | reverse complement strand
GATTTGCCTGTGTTTTCTTGTATGGCCTTTAAAAGTTTCTTTGATTCTTCTCTTGCTGCTGGAGTATTTGATTCAATTAAGGTCAAAGCTGAGGCTAATGCACCGCGTTTTCCTGCAAGTAAATCAGGCAAAATAAAGGAGCAAGACAGATGCTCTAAGCGCTCCTTGCGGCTGTCCATCCATTCCTTAATTTTATTATCCTTATTCATTTACTAGATCTTCTAAAGCGTGTAAAGCGAGCTTAATATTTTCTCTAATTTGAACAATTCCTGCCTCCATCATATAACAGGGAGCTGTAATGATACGATTTTTTTTATCCACTAAAACTTCACCAATTGTTTTTTCTTCTGTTGTACAACCGATTTGTTCCATGCCATTTCTAAAGGATAAAATATCATAGGGTGATGGATCCGCTGCACTTCCGATAGTCATGTTTAAAGATATACCACTGTTTTCAAATGCTTTCGCCAGTACGACTGGACTAACGCACAATGCAACGATTGGTTTACCTACATTAATTAGGTTGATTAAAAGCAATTTAACAATGGGTAAAATTGTACTATTGTGTCCATCAAAGGCCCATGAGGTCAAGTTTTTTGCGCTCCCAAAGCCACCTGGAAGGAGTAAAGCATCAATATCTGCTGGTTGAATTGAATGAATGTCTTGGATTTCACCGCGTGTAATGCGTGCTGCTTCAATAAGCATATTTCTTTTTTCAGACATCACACTACCATCAATGTGGTTGATGACATGAAATTGATCGGCATCAACTCCAATGCAAACTGCTTCATGTCCTAACTCTGCAATCGCAAGTAAACTCAGAACGGTTTCTTGTATTTCAGCCCCATCATAAACACCGCATCCTGAAAGTAATACGCCTATTTTCATATCTTAATTTTTACTTACTAATTTACGATAAATCGCCTCATATTTGGGTAAAATATTCACCAAAGAAAAATGTTTGGATCGTTCTAGAGCATTGATTTTAAATTGTTTTAAGGTTTCAGGTTCTAATAGGAAAAGGGTGTTTTTCACCATGTCATCTATATCACCAACATCAGAAAGAAATCCAGAATACCCGTGTTGATTTACCTCAGAGATTCCTCCTGTATTCGAAGAAATAACAGGTACACTTTCTGCCATTGCTTCTAGTGCTGCAAGTCCAAAACTTTCTGTTTCAGAAGGCAATAAAAATACATCAGCAATTTGCAAAACATGAACTGTATCCCTTAATTTTCCTAGAAAAATAATCCGATCAGTTAAATTTAATTCACGGGCTAGTTTTTCGCAATTATATCTTTCCGGACCATCACCAACAAGAATTAATTTGCTGTTATTTTTTGCATTTACTTTAGCGAAGACTTGAATAACATCTTCAACGCGTTTTACTTTTCTAAAATTTGAAATATGACAAAGGATCACTTCGTTTTTGCTTGCATATTTTGATCTCATTTCCTCATTGACGCGCATCACATCCATGTTGGGAACGATGAAATTTGGAACAACTTCAATTTCTCTATTTACTTTAAAATGTTCAAAAGTAGATTTTCTTAGACTTTCAGAAACTGCCGTAACAGCATCGGATTCGTTAATGCAAAAGGTAATTACAGGTTCAAAAGAAGGGTCTTTTCCTACCAAAGTGATATCTGTCCCATGCAAGGTCGTAACAAATGGAATTTCAATCCCTTGAGACCTTAGAATCATTTTCGCCATGAATGCTGCAGATGCATGAGGAATCGCATAGTGTACATGAAGTACATCTAATTTTTCATATCGAACTACATCAACAATTTTTGAGGTGAGTTCTGTTTCATAGGGCTGAAAATCGAATAAAGGATAATCAGACACTGCTACTTCGTGATAGTAAATATTTTCTCTAAAACTGCCCAATCTAACAGGTTGAGAGTAGGTAATAAAATGAACTTGATGCCCTTTAGCGGCTAAGGCTTTTCCAAGTTCTGTTGCTACAACACCACTTCCTCCAAAGGTAGGATAGAGGACAATCCCAATTTTAATTCTGCTCATAATGTTTGTTTCCTATTGGAAAGAAGAATGAAATGCGATAAATTACTGGTAGAATTTTCTGTATTTGTCCATTTTGATCTTTAATTTTTAACACATAACTACTTCTAAAAGGACTATTTGCTGCATTAAT
This sequence comes from Flavobacteriales bacterium, assembly GCA_947476515.1. Lineage (GTDB taxonomy): Bacteria > Bacteroidota > Bacteroidia > Flavobacteriales_D > Crocinitomicaceae > UBA952. The sequence continues at coordinate 2,424 of CANJQZ010000183.1, read as the reverse complement.
TACATCATAAAAAACGCCTGCATTGATTCGTATTTTATGATTAAAGTCTCTAGAGAATCCCCCACCAATAAATAGTGTTGCCAACCAATTTCGATCAGGATTAATATTGACATAGTTCAAAGGACAATGTAACATTTCAAATTCGACGCCACCATAAAGTGTATTTTTTAATCTATAATGTGCAAAAAGTCCACCTCCATAAATACTATAGCCAAATTTCGTCCCAAAATTATTGGACCATGTTCTTTGTAAACGAAAAGAAGGGCCCACTGCCCAGTTTTCGTTTAAAATGGATGCATATTTTAAATCTCCACCAACACTTCCTCCTAAATTGGAAGCACTGGCAACTAATTCTAATCCAATTTCTGAACCATCAAAACTTACTTGGGCAAAGTTGTTATTAATAAAAAGCAATGCAAAAAGAATGTAAATTAATTTTTTCATATGATTATTTTTGACAAAGATAACTTCGTTTTGAATTACTTCAGTGGTATTTCGCTATGAGTTTTTATCTTTGTATAAAAAAAAGCCAATGCAACTCATAGATGGTCGTGCTATATCAGAAGAAATAAAGCAAGAACTTGCTCTCGCGGTCAAGTCTAGAAAGGAACAAGGTAAAAAAATTCCGCATCTGGCCGCTGTATTAGTAGGTGGTGATGGTGCTTCGATTTCATATGTAAACGCAAAAGTAAAAGCATGTGAAATTATCGGCTTCGAAAGCACTTTGATTCGTTATGATGATTCAGTGTCTGAGGAAATCTTGTTGGCTAAGGTTCAATCTTTAAATGATGATAAAAGTATTGATGGTTTTATTGTTCAATTACCTCTTCCTTCTCATATTGATGAATTAAAAGTAACCCAAGCAATTGATCCTTTAAAAGATGTTGATGGATTTCATCCAACCAATATTGGAAATATGGTCTTAAATATCCCAGGATTCTTGCCTGCAACACCAGCCGGAATAATGGAGATGATTAAGAGAAAGAAAATTGAAACAGAAGGGAAAAATTGTGTGATTATTGGTCGAAGTAATATTGTTGGTATGCCCTTAAGTATCATGATGGCAAGGAATTCAAATCCAGGAAATTGTACAGTGACTTTAGCGCATTCAAAAACTAAGAATCTAAAAGAGCTTTGTCTAAATGCGGACATTTTAATCGCAGCGATTGGTCAACCTGGTTTTGTAACTGCTGACATGGTAAAAGATGGTGCTGTAGTAATTGATGTTGGAACGACAAGAATTGATGATGCCAGTCGTGAAAGAGGCTGGCGTTTGGTCGGTGATGTAGATTTTGCTGAAGTCGCACCAAAATGCAGTTATATAACTCCTGTTCCTGGTGGAGTTGGCCCTATGACCATTGCTTCCTTGATGCTAAACACATTAAAAGCAATGGATTTAAAAGGAAAGTAATTTCTTTGTTCCTTTGGTATGATTTTAGTCACATGTTTCGTGTGAACCTTAAAATATTCCTTTTTATATTTCTTCTTGGCACCACCACTGTGGATGCTCAAAACACTTTAAATATAGGTGCTTCACTTGGTTTAGTGCTTGATTTCGGAACGCATGAGCGTCAATTGGGATTAGAAATCAATGCTTATGCCCAAACCTATTGCGTGCAACTGAATACAGGAACTCAATTTTCATTTTTCATGAAGGGACTAGGTAACAGAAGAAGATATATGGAAGAACGCACCTATGTAAGTGGGGTTTTGCTAGGGGGTAAGCGGAATCTTCTTCCTGCTTTGGGTATTAATTCTTTGAATCACAATACAAATTTTTCAAATTCCTTGACTTATAGTTATTTGTGGTACCATGATAATGTTGGAACCAGTCAGCGATCTGGTGCATTCGGCTTACAAATGAGATATCTTTCTTTAGCATTTGAAAATGATATTTTCGCTGGACAAGGAAAAGATAGATTTAGAACGGGACATTTGGCTTTTGGGTATCGTTACCAACAACAAGTTTTTCAATTGGGCGCCAATATTTGGACGGGTGAAACAAAAGGCAGTATATGGAAACAAGGGAATAGTAAAGATTACCCTTATGGTTATCGAGATTTGAGTCAACTTCCCTACGGAACGACCAGTCATGGAATCTTTTATTTTTCTTATAAAACCACCTTACCCTTTCAGCAGCAAGTGAAAGCTAGTATTGGAATTGATAGTGAAGAAATTAGAAATGTCCTTCAAAATAAATTAGCCCATAACCTACCTTTTTTACCTAAGACAATGAAGCGTAATTCACCTAATTACTTAAGACTAGGTTCCAATGGATTTCCGATTTATACCAAATCGGAACGCCGAAAAGACCTACTATTTTTGCAAATAGGAACAAATGGAGATTGGTCTCAATAATCAATAATGTTTATTAATTTTGTATCCTAAAATAAAATCATGAATGTACCGGTAACAGTTTATGCT
>CANJQZ010000182.1 GCA_947476515.1 Flavobacteriales bacterium | reverse complement strand
ATGAATCGGATCACCTCACGAGCACAAAAGTTTTTTGTGTCATTCCCAACTTTAAACTTGTCAAGTTCCTCTAAAACCGTAATTGGAATGGTAACATTGTTGTTTTTAAAATTAGTAATGGATTGATGGTCGTGTAATAGTACAGAGGTATCTAGCACAAATATTTTTTCTTTCTTCATCATCTTTTTTAGTAAAATTAAAAAATATTGAATATCTCAATCTGACAAAATAAAGGAATATTTACAATGGATTGTTCATATTAATAGTTGCTTAATATTTACCTTACATTGGAGTCGAAGTTTCTTTAATTATCCTATGAAGACAAGTTTCGAACTTTTGTATTTATACCAGCACCTACTAGATTTTCTTCAAGCTGGTAAAAACTAAATCATTTAGGAAATCAATTATTTCACTCTCTTCTTTTTTGTTACCAAAATCAGTAAGTGATGGCAAATTATTCATGAAAAAATTCTGAAAATGTGCCATTTCAATTATTGTGGAAGCTAAGGATTTAGGATATTTATATTTTGGGGAACATTCAGATATAATAATACCAATGGCGGCGCATAGGTCTTTGTACGGTTTGAAAAAATGCTTTTTATTGTCTTCTTCCACCTGTTTTGTTAAATATGCCTTTGATCCTTCTGAGATAATAATCTGATGTAATAAACTTTCGTTTAAATAGCTTGTTTTTTCATCATCTTCAACTGCTGTAGCCAAAAGTTTAATTATTCTTTTTAGTTTTTCTGTTGGTTTTTTTATGTTATTGGTATGAAAACTTATCTGGAATTCGAGCCAACCCCAATACCAAGCAGTAAGGTAAATCAATAACTTATGTTTGTTTTCAAAGTAGCGGTATATTCCGGCTTCTGTTGTGCCAATATCTTCAGCAAGTTTCTTGAAAGTAAAAGTCTCAAAACCGGATTTGTAAATTAACTGAACGCTATGCTTTAGAATTTTCTTCCCTAATTCCGAACTTTCTGGGTTACGGATGAAAAGTGCTTCATTCATTTTTATTTGCAATTGTAATTTCATGATAATGATTTATTCCTTTTTTCGACGAAGTAACAAAGCTACGAAAAATATTTTTACAATTATATATGATAGTAATGCTATCATTTAATATATAATATCTATCTTTGTTGAAATATTAGATCAAATTATGCTACTAAATAAACGGATACCTATTTACTATATCTTAAACAAGGTCAAATATGATATAGTACTTGTATTAATTGTTTCTTTATCCGTACTATTTATTACTGATAGGTACAAAGCAATGTTGCCTGAAATGCCTTTAACGATTCCAGCTTTCATCGGAACTGCCATATCGATTCTACTTTCATTTAAACTGAGTCAATCTTACGATAGATGGTGGGAAGCTCGAAAAGTATGGGGCGCAATCGTTAACGACTCACGAAGTTTAGTAATTCAATTACAAACATTAACTGCCGAAGGCAATGACGAAACAATTAAAAAAATTGCTTTTAGACAAATTGCTTGGTGTCATTCTTTAGGCCTTTCTCTCAGAGGTTTAAATCCCACTGATCATTTAGAAAGTTTTATCTCTGAACAAGACTTAAAAGAAATAAAGTTTCATAGTAACAAGCCCTTGGCGCTTCTTCAATTGAACGCGAAAGATATAAAGCAACTTAAAGATTTGCATCAATTAGATGTTTTTTCTCAAGTTCAATTAGATAATACCTTAGTGCGTCTTTGTGATGCTCAAGGAAAATGTGAACGCATTAAAACAACTATATTTCCTGTTACCTATCGTCTTTTTCTTCAGGGATTAATTTACCTTTTTGTTGTTACACTTGCAATTTCTTTAAGAGTAGATGGATTCTTTGAAACCCCACTCCTAATAGCTATTTCAACTGCATTTTTCTTATTAGAAAAGTCAGCTAAACATATGCAAGATCCTTTTGAGAATAGACCTACAGATACAGCAATGACTGCTATTGCTAGAACTATAGAAATAAATATTAAGCAGCTATTAAAGGAATCCGAAATCCCTGCTGCGCATGAATCAGAAGGATTTTTCTTAAAATAATCAATTAAAAAAAAACATGAAAACATTAACAAAAGAAATGCAAGAGGCTATAACACCATCAATAGCGCTAAATTTACTTAAAGAAGGTAATCAGAGATTTGTAAATAATCTTAAGATTAACCGAAATCTTTTACAACAGGCAAACGAAACAACAGATGGTCAGCATCCTTTTGCTGTAATTCTAAGTTGTATTGATAGTCGGACTTCTGCCGAATTAATTTTTGATCAAGGACTTGGCGATATTTTTAGCGTTCGTATTGCTGGAAATATTATCAATGAGGACATTTTAGGGAGTATGGAGTTTGGGTGTAAGGTTGCAGGTTCAAAAATTATTGTTGTTTTGGGTCACACAAAATGTGGAGCGGTTAAAGGTGCTTGTGATCATGTTGAAATGGGCAACTTAACGGCATTATTGACCAAAATAAGACCTGCAGTTGATGATGAAATACAGACAAAGGAAAATCGAAATTCTAGCAATTCAGTTTTCGTAGAGAATGTTGCTGCCATAAATGTAAATCGCTCGGTTAAATCAATAATGGAGCGAAGTCCTATCCTTAAAGAAATGATTGAAAGTGGACAAATCGGAATCGTAGGGGGTACTCATGACATCACAACTGGTAAAGTAACCTTCTATACTGAAACAATGAATTCGGTTTCTCATTAAGTATATGAATGACTTTTTGTAAAAGCATACAAAAACGATTCAATCACAGTTATCTAATCCAAATTCGTCTAAAGATTTTGGATTAGATAAAATTCTTTTTATCCAATTGCAGCCATTCTAAAGTGGCATTGTGAAATATATTTTCTTTGTCCACCGAAGCAAGTCCGCTTTCTTCAATGAATTTTCCAATTTCTAAATCGCCCAGTGGAAAAGGATAGTCAGACCCTAGGCAAACGCGATTAGATCCTTGCATTTTTAGAATATATTCTAAGGCATCAATATCATGTGTAATGGAATCTACCCAAAATTTGCCTAAATAATTTCTTGGATTTACTGGGTTGTCAATAGCAACCAAGTCTGGTCGGCAATTAAATCCATGTTCTATTCTACCAATCGTTGGTAAAAATGATCCGCCAGCATGTGAAAAACAAACCCTTAATTCAGGAAGTCTTTCCAATACCCCGCCAAAAATCATGGAACAAGCGGCACGAGAAGTCTCAGCAGGCATTCCTACCAACCAAGGCAACCAATATTTCTTCATGCTATCAAATCCCATCATTTGCCATGGATGAATCATTACCGCTAATCCTAGTCGTTGACATGTTTCAAAGATGGGGAAGAACTGGTCTTCACTTAAATTTTCATCGTTAATATTCGAGCCTATTTGAATGCCGACAAGTCCTATTTTTTTTATGCGCTCCAATTCATCTACAGCTGCTTGGGTATCTTGCATAGGAATTGTCCCCAAGCCAATATAGTTTTTGGGATACTTTTGAACTAATTCGGCTATATGATCATTCAAAAATTGAGAAAGAGCAACACAATCATTTGTTTTGGCCCAATAGGAGAACATTACGGGAATAGTACAGACAACCTGCACTTGAGTTTCATACTTTTTATATTCTTCAATTCTTAGATGTTCATCCCAACAATTTTCTTTAATGGTTCTAAAAAATTGTCCACCTTGAATCATATCAGCAGTACCATTGTCATTGTGAATTAATTCTATAAACTTACCATATCCAAATTTCTCTGTCCAATTGGGCATTGATTTAGGAAGAATGTGGGTATGCATATCTATTTTTAACATATTCTTATTTTTTAGATTAGATGGAAAGCGACATAATGTAATCATCCATTACAAAGCCTCCTCCAATATCTGAAACTTCTAATTTGTTTATTTCAAATCCAAGTTTCTTGTAAAAACTAACTGCTGGATTTTCTCTGTTTACTTGTAATACTATGGCTTTTTGTTGATTTTCCTTTGCTATGCTTTTAGCTTTTTCTATTAATGCTTTTCCAATTCCCTTTCCATGACAATCCGCTTGAACATATAGTTTATGAAGCTTCATTTCATTAGGAGTATAATTGATTTGAATTCCCATAAAGCCAAGTGCTTCAGCATTTTCTTTGCCTAAATAAAATTGATGTCCATTGTTAATATTCGTCTGTAATGTTTCTATAGAATACATCCAATTCAACATATAATCAATTTGTTCAGCAGAAATCATGGTGCAGTAAACCTTTGGCCAAATCTCGTAGGCAAGAGATTTAATTAATGCTACTTCATGGGTAGGAACAATGGTAACGGTATTCAAAAGGGATTAATTTTTTATAAAAAGATCTTGCTCAATTCGATCATTGTAGCGCAGGCGAATCCAATATTTCCCAGGGGCTAGATCAGCAACATTTACCGTTCCTAAATTAATTTGTTTCGGGATTACTGTTCCGTTCTCTGTTATTAGATCACAAGAATTAGGCAATTCATCTAAAAGGGTAAAATGCAATTCTTTAGAAACAGGATTTGGATAGACCGACCAGGTAAGATCTGTATGAATTTCGTTCGTGCCAACCAAGCTTAAGGCTAATTT
>CANJQZ010000181.1 GCA_947476515.1 Flavobacteriales bacterium | reverse complement strand
TTTATATAAGTAAAGACTGTGGCATCTAACAATTGAGAAACTAAAAAGGCAGTTATACTTCCAATAATAATCATTTGAGCTTGACCAAAAACAGATCGATAGGCTTGATCACTTGCCAAACCAGAATTTGGAAGTTCAACAGCTGGAATAGCCAAGGAAACGCCTACTAAAATAAAACAATATAAAATCAGACCGGCAGTAATCCAAGAAAGCCTTCGAACTACCTTAGGGCCATAAAATTCATTGATTAGGTCCGTTAGTAAAAACACAATGGGCCAAGGTAAAATTCCAACAATAGTAATAAAAGGACCAACTTTATGACCAAAAAAGGAAAAATTTAAAGGGATTTCAATAAGTTTATTGCTTATTAATTCAGCTGTAACAGCATTGGTAATAAACAAACCTGCTAGAACAACAAAGATCCACTGTTTTTTTCCTAAGATTGTAGAGAAGTCCATAATACGAAAACAAAGATACGCCAGAAATGTTTAGACCCTAGTGTTTTGCTGCTCCGTAATCTAAGCGTTTTGCTTTGACATATCGAGAAATATAATACTTACTCGTCTTAAAATTATCTACCGTTACACCTCGAGAAGTTGAAGAATGGATAAAACGAATTGCATCAGGAGAAACTTCTATTACCATTGCGACATGTGCCACACCTCCTCCATTTGCACTGCCACGGAAAAACATCAAATCGCCAGGTTGAAGGTCATCTAATTTAATTGTTTCGCCTAATTCAGCAAGATTATAACTGGTACGCGTCAATTGAAAACCGAAATTTCCAAAAATATAATTTATAAAACCAGAACAATCAAAACCAGAAGGAGTAGTACCACCCCATTGGTATGGTGTACCCATAAAAGTTTTAGCATAAGAAATTATTGCATCAACTTTAGCGCTGTTTTTGTTATTAAAAGCAGGTAAAGAATCAGAAGACTTTTTTTGACCGCTGTTAGCGTTTTGACTCCAAACTTGAGTACTAAGGTAAAAAATTGTAATTACAAAAAATATCGTTTTTAATTCTCTCATAACATTTTCAGTTGCAAAATTATAACTATTTTCGGGAATAATTCCTACAGAAGCGTGACTTTAATTAAAATCAATGAACTCAGTAAACTCTACTACTCCATCGGAGAGCTAGCAAAGCTATTGAATGTAAATCCTTCATTACTAAGGTTTTGGGAGCGTGAATTTAAACTAATTGTTGCCAAGAAAAACAACAAAGGAAATCGTTTATATTCTGTTAAAGAAATTCAAGAAATTAACAAAATTTATCAATTAGTTAAGATTCAAGGTTTTACGATAGAAGGTGCTAAAAAAGCCTTAAAAATAAAAACCACTGTTACGGTACTAAATTCAAAAGAAACAGCAAACACTGCTGAGATTATTTCTCAACTGGAGCAGATTAAGCAAAAGTTAATTAGATTAAAGTCTATTTAGCTCTTTTTGTGAAGGGAATAAATCTAGGAACTCTTTGTTGATATTTTTTATATTCCGGATATTTCTTAGCTGAAATTTCTTCAGAAAAATCTGAACTTCCTTTAAACAGAATCAACAATAAAGCACAACCAGCGATCGACCAATTAATCCATTCACCTGTTACATGGACGCTAAAGAGATAGAAGACCAACCAAATCGTTTGTTCCATAGCATAATTAGGATGGCGTACTTTCCCCCACAAACCTGTTGAAATAAAACCATTAGCATATTCCCCTAAATCTTCCCCAGCATTTATTCTACGGTGCTTTTCTGTTTGAAAATCATATTGCTGTTGATCTGCAACAAACTCAACAACGACACATATAATATAAATCAATCCTAAAAGATAATCGATCCAATTTAAAGGCTTTCCGGAACCAACAACCGTAAGAATTGGAATCGTAAATAAGAAAATTAATATATTTTGGTAAGCGCTGATAAAGAAAAGATTAAAAATCATCCAAACGAAACGATTGTTAAATCCTGGTCTTTTGCGCAATTCTTCCCAACGATAATCTTCTTCTCCTGCCCAAAATTTCCATTGATATGCACCTCTTCTCGCGAAGTTATAAGTCAATCTAATACCCCAAATACTCACTAGAATTGACATAAAAATCATTCTTGGCTCCCAGTGACAAACACCAGTCATGTGCCAAACATAATAAATGGGTACAATACTCCACAATTTATCTACTTGAGAATTATTTTTTGAAATTTCACCTACAATAAAACAATACGCAATGACAGCCCCAACAACATAAATCATATGATCATAAAGTACAATTGATTGAAGATCTGTTAACGCTGTACCATAGTTAAAACTAACAAAAGGGACAATAATTACTGTGAAAATTAAAAGTAAGATAGTAAGTAACATAAAAATAAATTTAAGTGCTAATATAATTAAAATCCAGAAACTGCTGCTGGAAGAACGAAAAAAGTCCCACTTGAAACAGCCACCAATTTATCGTCTTGATTTCTAGCTTCAGACTGCATTACAATCGTATTCTTTCCTTTTCTAACAACAATCGAAGTAGCAGAAAGCATATCACCTAATCGCACAGCCCTAATAAAATTCACCTTCATTTCAACAGTAGATACCACTTGATTATTCAATGCAACCAAGGATAAAGCTCCAACCCCCATCGAAGCATCTAAAAGAGCTGATATGAGTCCACCATGAGCCATATTTGGCGTAGCAAGATGTTGATTTTTTATTTCAATTTCATAAAGCGTTTCACCTGGATTTAAGATTTTAAAATCCATACCTACGAAAGCTCCGAAATGATTACTTTCTATATATTGCTGAATTAAATCAATCATTTTGATTCTTTACATTTAAATACCCTTCTGAAGATACCAATCGATAAACGATAGCATTTACGGAATTAGATACCGCAATAAAATTGATATTTTTGACCCAAACCTGAATCGATAAACTTGCTTTTTCCTCTCCTAGTTGCGTTAATTGAATACTAGGTTGAGGATCTTTAAGAATTTTTTCATCCAATAGAAAAGACTCCTTTAAGGTCTCCATAATTCCATCTAAGTTATCACCATACCGAATGGGCACAACTATTTCTATTTTTCTTTTTTCAGCTTTCGAGAAATTAATGATTGTCCCATTGGCTAATGGACCATTAGGAAGAATAACCACCTTATTATCAGAAGTTGTTAAATAAGTATTAAATATTTGAATTTCATTAACTACTCCTTGAACATTTTGCGCTAGGATAGTATCTTTAACTTTAAAAGGTTTCAGGACAAGAATCATTATTCCACCTGCAAAATTAGAGAGAGTCCCTGAAAAAGCCATGCCTATTGCAATACCTGCAGCTCCAAGTATGGTTACAAACGAAGTCATCGCAACACCTAATTGTGTAATAGCTGTTACAATGACTAAAACTTTAGATGCAAGGACAACAAAACTTGACAAAAAAGTAATCAATCCTTCATCAGTTTTACTTCTTCGTAGTAATTTAGAAGTGAATTTCCCTAAAACATTAGAAAGCCAAAAGCCAACAACAAGAATGATGGCACTAATCAACAAGTTTGCTCCTATTTTAAAAATCAAGTGCAATAAGTCTAAATAATCATAGCCAAAAAAAGTAGCTGTTTTATTCATTTTACAGATATTAATTAAGAAATATTTAGTGTATTAACAGGTTCAAAAATACGATATTTATTGAAGGAAATGTTATGGTGCGACACATTAAAAGGAAACAAAAAATCTTATAATCTTATGAAATTAAGTAAAGTGACACTTAAAAAGACAAGAGTACACCTTCTTTAAGGGAACAGGGTGAAACAACGATGCGTTTGGGATTAATTTTAGAAAGTACCCATCGCACTTTTACCGCTGCAATTGGCGCCATTTTTTTCCTTATTTCTATAATATGTGGGTTTTCATTCCTCTCCTTTAAAGACGAAGAGATTACCCTATCTAAAACTTCTAGAAAATCATTCAGATTCACCTCGAATGATTCATAAGGACTGGGGAATTCTTTTTCATGAATCAATTCATAAAAAGTCTCAAAACTACCAGAGGCTCCAATAAATGACTCCACCTTTATATTTGAAAAAAAGTTCTGATCCCTTTGATTCAGAAAATCCTCAATATTCACAATATCTTTTTTTGACAAAGGATCTTGAAAAGAATAAGATTGATAAATTCTAGAAACTCCAATATCCAAAGAAATCAGTTTTTTAATACCCAAATTATCAGCCAAAATAAGTTCAGTACTTCCACCACCTATATCCATTATTAAACCTGGAGTATAAAAAGTATAAGAAAAAGCAATTCCTTTATAGATATAAGCAGCTTCTGTTGGACCATCAATCACTTCAATTGAAATTCCCGTAGCTAAAAACACTCTATTTACGAAATCATTTGAATTTTGAGCATCTCTGATTGCGGAGGTTCCAATTGCTTTGATCCCCGAGACCTTATATTCAACACAAACAGCAACAAATCTTGATAAACAAGATAATGCCCGTTGAATAGCATCTTCGGTGATATAAGAATCATTTATTCCTCCCATTCCCAAGGCAACGCCTTCCTTCTCCGAATGAACGAGCATTAATTTCTGCTGGCTAACCTGAGCAATTGCGAGATTAAAGGTA
>CANJQZ010000180.1 GCA_947476515.1 Flavobacteriales bacterium | reverse complement strand
TATCAAAAACATGGGATGTTCAACCCTCCTTACTCATGAAAGGAATTAACAATGTAATGCAGGTGGATCTTAATAGTTCCTTCATTTATAAAAAGAACTTGCATTTAGGTCTTTCTTATCGCACACAAGTTGGACTTATTGGACGCATTGGGATACAATTGAAAGATAGATTTTTATTTGCTTACGCTTATGAAGCGCCTATGGCTAATATTGCGTCCTACAGTGCAGGATCACATGAATTAATCATGAGTTTAAGATTTTGTAAGAATCCAAGAGAAAAACAAGAAAAAATTAGCCGCAATCCAATTCATGATACCATAGTAAAAATTGTATATCAAGATATTTACCATGTGGACACTTTGAATGTTAGTACAGTAGATACCATTTATATTAAAGAAACAAGCGAAAACAAAGAAGATATCCTTTCCACCGCCATCGAAAAAACGATTTATTTTGAATTTGATCGAGCGCTTATTGAAAAAGAATCTATGGGTGCTATTGAAGGACTTATTAATATCCTACTTCAAAATCAAAAAATCAATATTTACTTGGATGGACATACCGATGCTATTGGAGATCTCACTTATAATGAGAAACTTTCAAAAGATCGTGTTGACGCATTAAAAGATTTATTGCTCATGAATGGTATAGCGGCGAATAGAATTAAGTGCAACTATCATGGCGAAAGCAAACCTAAGGCAAACAACACCGATCAAGTAGGAAGAGCTGCCAATCGCAGGGTAGATATTCGTTTAATTCAAGAGTAGAGAATAGTCACATATTTTTAAGGAACAATTCACTCAAATACCCCATTGATCCGAACATGCGTCGAGCTGGCATAAAGCGCATCTCGACTTACTTCGGCCCTTCGACAAACTCAGGGGAATCCAGGCTCAGCACAAGTACTTTACACAAGTGCCAAAGTACAAGACGATAGATGCCCTTTTAGTAAATCAAGATGCGCTGGATGTGCTCCTAACAGTGAATCAAATCCACAAAAGTAAAGTAAAATCTATTTTTGCTGTTTCATTTAATCATTTTTATTATTTTTTGTACATTACATTAATAATTATATTGTATATTTGATTAAATAATTAATAGTAATGGAATCCTTAGAACAAAAATCAAAAGTAATAATCGAATCTGTATCCTTGGATTTTATCCGAACATTTTACAATACGATCGATTGGGACAGCCGATTAATTGGAATCGTTGGTGCCAGAGGTACCGGAAAAACTACCATGCTAATTCAACATTTAAAATCTCAATTTCCATTTTCGGATGAAGCAATATATTTAACATTAGATGATATTTATTTCACAAATCATACATTGGTAGAAACCATTGAACGATTTAGACAAAAAGGAGGTAAGTACCTATTTTTGGATGAAGTTCATAAATATCCAAATTGGGCAAGGGAAATCAAGAATATTTATGACTATTACATAGATATTAAAATTGTATTTACCGGTTCATCCATAATCGATTTATTAAAACAAGAAGTAGATTTAAGTCGCAGAGCTGTAATGTATGAATTACCAGGACTTTCATTTCGAGAGTATTTACATTATGCCAGTGTAGCTAATTTGCCTTCCTATACATTAAACGAAATACTGAGTAATCACAGTCAAATTAGCGCTGAAATTGTTTCTAAAATTAAACCCTTAAAGCATTTTGATGATTACTTGAGTTTCGGCTATTATCCTTTTCATTCTGAGAGTAAAGCAACCTATCACTTAAAATTGGAGCAAGTTGTTCGAATGATTATTGATGTAGAACTCCAATTCATTGATGGTTTCGATGTCCAAAAGTCGCGTAAGATATACCAACTACTTTATATTCTGGCATCTAATGTACCATTCAAGCCTAATATTTCTAAGCTCAGTGAAAAAATTGGAATTCATAGAAATACACTCGTAAATTACATTTATTACCTTGAAAAAGCTAGATTAATTAATAGCATGTCTGCCACTGGAAAAAGCATTAGCACATTACAAAAACCCGATAAAATCTTTTTGGAGAATCCTAATTTATGCTATGTGTTGGCTCCTGAATTTGTCAATAAAGGAACATTGCGAGAAACGTTTTTACTCAACCAGTTAACCTACAAACACCAAATTAGTTTACCTAAACAGGGCGATTTTTTAATAGATGAGACAATCACAATTGAAGTTGGTGGTAAATGGAAAACAAATAAGCAAATCGTTGGTTTACAAAATGCCTACATTGCAGCAGATGACATAGAAATAGGCTCCTTCAATAAGATTCCCTTATGGTTGTTTGGATTTCTTTATTGATACACAGTTAGTAAATCGATCGGCCAGAGCTAGCCTCGGTATATCCCTCCTCCTTCGTCGAAAAACTCGGCTAGCTTTTATTATGCTTATCGAGTGGGCACAGCTTGCTGGGGATGTATCGAGAGAAGCATACAGCTATCCTCGGTACATTCCTCCTTCGTCGAAAAACTCGGCTAGCTTCCATTAAGCTTAGGAAAATGAATTATTTTTCAGTTTATCCAATACAGCCGGAAGAAATTCATTGAGTTTTGAAATAGCGAACCATTTTTTACCTAAGTCTTTTAACGATGCACCAATGTGATAAAGTTCTTTTTCATCAATAATCAAAAAGCGATCATGTGCACTTTTGAACTGATGAATTTCAATTTTTGGATATTGTTCGTTATGTTTTGCCAAATCTAGCTTCAAAAAGGCATTTATTTTTTGAGTATAAATGATTGCTTTACATGTTTCCTTTCTTTTACTAAGCATCATCAAGCTTGACTCATCAAGGTAATTATCTATCAAAATTATTGAATAATTTGCACTTTTAATTAGATCATTCACAAACGCATAGGCATCGAATACTTGTCCGTCGAAGAAAACCATTCCATTATTGCTTTTCAAGTTAGTGTTAACAGTATTTTCTTCGAATGCAATTAATATTTGCTCAAACTGATTTTCTGATAATAATTGCTTTCTTTCTAATATATCTATGCGTTGTATAATACCACTTTGCGTAAAAATATGTTTTCGCATAGTTACAAAAGCCCTCATTATCGAAACATGAATAAGTGACGCTTGTTCACTCCTTAGTACCCCTGACAAGCCTGCTACACCTTGCTCAGTGAAAACAAAGGGTAATTTTCTGCGGCCACCATGATTTCTTGATATCGCATTTTGAGATATCAAATATAACCATTCTTCGGTGGTAAGTTGAAACATGAAGTCAACAGGAAATCGTTCTAAATTTCGTTTAACTTGTTCATTTAATCGACTCGTTGGAATACCATATATTTCAGCCAAATCATTGTCAAAAATGACATAATTTCCTCGTAAATAGAAGATTTTACTTGAGATATGAGATGGTGAATCATCAAACTTGTAGTCCATTAGTTAATTTTTATTCGTGCCAATTCCCTAACGAGTGCAAGTTCTACATATTCTACTTTATTCATTTTTTAATCAAAGACAAAGCTTTTAAGTTAGAAATTCCTCAGGGTTTATGTTGCCCAAATACGAAATTGGGTACCCCGCTTTGAATTAACTCTATATCCCACAGAAAGTATGACTCTAAGTTGTAAAATTTACTATTTTTCTGCTGTGTTTTTCCAAGTATAGCAACATGTTGAGTGGTATGTGCAAAAAATGCACATACCACTTTTTCATCCAATTCTTTTTCAAGGAAAATATTCTATAGGTGTTTTGTGATTACGGTTCTATCCCTTTCAAATAAGTTCGAAATTTGTAACTAAGTAAGCCAAAATGTTTCTTGTTCCATTCTAACTTCAATTCGTTCTGCTAATTCATTTTGGGCGTATATTATTATTTCGTTTTTCATGCATTACTAATTTTTATACGCAGCATTAAACTTTGTTTTTTGCAAATAATTGCAGACTTTTTTACTTACACAGAAATGTAGATAGGATTTTTCCTTGGTCTTTACCAGCTTATGGTCTTAAACGACATACTTTTGGATATGGGATGATATTCGTTTAATTCAAGAATAGTAAATGTTAAAATTTTAAGGGTGTGAAATAAAAGTAACATTACTTCGCTTAGTATTTATGATTCTGATTATCAAATCATTAATCTTTACTTTACACTCTTAAAACTTTTCTATGAAAATTAAATTAGCACTACTTTTATGTATTGCAACCCTCCTTACTGCGTGTAAGAAAGAACAGAACAAAAAGCCGGATCCAACCTGCGATTCGAGTAATACCAAATTCAATCAATTATTCAATTTACAATTATCATTGCCTTTAATGAACGATTGCATTACAATTGATTCCCATTCACATCAATACACTTTTAAAGTATCTAATGACGAGGTTTTGTGCAAGATTGGATACCAAGCTTATCCTGGCATGGATACCCTACCTTATACTTTTGAATTATTTGATAGTACTACCAATAGTCTTGTATATAGTGGAAACCACCTACTTTCCTCATTGTTTACAACTTATGTATCTATTGTTCCTGTAAATTTATTTGCAAGTCATAAGTACACTATTTCAAGAATACAACCAACTGCCAATGGGAATCCTGCTAATCTTACAGGTAGATTAGTATTTAGTGGATTTCAAGGATTAAATCCATTGAGTTTTCCAATTAATAATAATGGAATAACCATTTTAAGTACTGATTTTGTGGG
>CANJQZ010000179.1 GCA_947476515.1 Flavobacteriales bacterium | reverse complement strand
GATGCTGTTCTTAGATAACAATCAGACAATATTTTTTGCTTTGTCAAACACATAGTATTAATTTTATGAGGTGAATTCAAATAAAGACTTTTTTGAACAGGTGCATCAAGTAGCCCGACTCATTCCCTATGGACGCGTTACCACCTATGGTGCCATCGCCAATTACTTGTCCATTAAGTCTGCCGCTAGAATGGTGGGTTGGGCAATGAATGCAGCACATAAATTTCCTGATATTCCAGCACATCGTGTAGTGAATAGAATTGGAATGTTAAGCGGAAAATTTCATTTCCCTCAACCCAATAGCATGGAACTACTATTAAATAATGAAGGAATTCAGATCCAAGACAATCAGATCATAGATTTTGATAAATATTTTTGGGATCCAACAATAGAATTAGCTTTAGACGCATAAGGCAATCAAACATTTCTATTACTTTTACAAAAAAATATACAATGAAATTCGCAACTAAAGCAATACATGAAGGGGTGCAACCCGATCCAACAACTGGTGCCATCATGACGCCAATTTATCAAACTTCTACTTATGTTCAAGATGGTGTTGGCAACCATAAAGGCTATGAATACTCTCGAACTTTAAATCCGACTAGACATGCCTTGGAGAAAAACTTAGCGGCAATTGAAAATGGTAAATATGGAGCGTGTTTTGGTTCTGGTCTTGCGGCTATTGATTGTGTAATTAAAATGTTGAATCCTGGAGATGAGGTGATTTCAACCAATGATCTTTATGGTGGATCTTACCGTATTTTTAAGACTATTTTTGAAAAATATGGAATCAAATTTCACTTCGTTAACATGCAAGATCCTGCTAATGTAAAGGCTCTAATTAATGAAAATACAAAAATAATTTGGGTAGAAACTCCAACCAATCCAATGATGAATATCATTGATATTGAAGCCATGGCTCACTTATCAAAATCATGTGGCGCTATGTTGTGTGTAGATAATACCTTCGCTACTCCTTTCTTACAATCGCCTTTAGATTTAGGAGCAGATATCGTGATGCATTCAGTAACAAAATATCTTGGTGGACATTCTGATGTGGTCATGGGTGCTTTGGTTACAAGTGATGACGCTATTGCTCAAGAAATGTATCGCATTCAAAATTCTTCAGGCGCCGTTACTGCTCCGATGGATTCTTTCTTAGTTTTGAGAGGCATTAAAACGCTGCACCTTCGTATGGAAAGACATTGTGAGAATGGTGAAAAAATCGCTCATTTTCTATTGGCGCACCCTAAAGTTGATAAAGTATATTGGCCAGGTTTTCCATCACATCCCAATCATGAGGTTGCCAAAAAGCAAATGCGAGGTTTTGGTGGAATGATTTCTTTTACTCTGAAAGGAAATCAACTAGAAGATGCCTTAGCAATTGTGAAAAATATGCATTTGTTTGCTCTTGCTGAATCTTTGGGAGGTGTAGAATCTTTGGTTGGTCATCCTGCTACCATGACACATGCCTCCATTCCAAAGGAGGTTCGCGAGTTAAGCGGCGTAGTAGATTCTTTAATTCGCTTAAGTGTTGGAATTGAAGATGTGGAAGATTTGATAGAAGACTTATCTAAAGCCTTGGCTTAAAGAGTTTCTAATAATTTAAAGAATTGTTCTTTTTTGGCCGGCGATAAGGGTATTGCACTTCCGTCTTTTAAAATTACGGAACCTCCTTGCTGCTTATCATAACGGTCAATAAATTCTACATTGATCAGATGGGATTGTTGCACTCTAAAAAATCCATAGCCATTCAGTAAGGTCTCAAAATCTTTGAGCGTTTTTGAAACCAAGATCTTTTTGCCACTGGTTAAGAAGAAAAAAGTATAGTTTTTATCAGATTCACATCGGATGATTTCGTTTAAATCAACTACAAAAACACTTTCTTGGGTTTTAAGAACTAATTTTCTACGCTGATTGGGTTGCATGTTATTGGTCAAGGCTTCAAATTGTGAGTCCTCTCTGCTAAAATCAACAGTATCCATGGCCTTCACAACCGATTCACGCAACTCATCTTCATCTATTGGTTTTAAGATGTAATCAAGGGCACTAAATTTAATGGCTTTAATGGCATATTCTTGATACGCTGTAATAAAAATAACCTCAAAGTTTTTTTGATCAATGCTATTCAATACATCAAAACCAGTTCCATCTGGCATCTGAATATCTAAAAATAAAATATCGGGTTTAATTCGATTAATAGCTTCGATACCAGTAGAAACATTTTCGCCATCTGCGAAAACTTGCAAAGGAAAATTAAAAGAATCGATCATTTTTTTTACGAGATCCCTTGTTCTATTTTCATCATCAATTATTAGTACCTTTTTCATCTTGGATAAAATTAGTTGTTTCGTAAATAATAGGCAAGTATATTAAAACACTTGTCCCAGAGTTGTTTTCTCTATTCAAATCTTGAATCGTTAAGCTTCCTTTACTCTTATATTTTTTATTCAATATTTGTATTCTTTCATTGGTGATATTCAAGGCCATACTATTGTGGGTCTTGCTTTTCTTCTTCTTCCCAGCTTTCAATCTTCCAATTCCATTGTCTGTAATGGATATTTCAAGTAACTTATTATTTTCTTTGATAGAGATGGTAATTAATCCATTTTCCACCGTATGCAATTGCCCATGTTCTATCGCATTTTCAATAAAGGGCTGCGTAATCATAGGGGGAATCATCGCGCGTTTAAAGAATAAATCTTCCTCAATATGGATGGCAAAATCAAATCGGTTTTCAAATCTTGATTTTTGAGTTGTTAGATATTTATTTAAAATTTCTTCTTCAATAGCAATTGGAATAAATTCTTTAGGTGAGTTTTCTAAAATGAGGCGCATTAAGCGGGAGAAATTGACTAGGAATTTTGATGCGCGCTCAGGAGTGTTTTCGTAAATGTAACTCTGAATAACCGACATGGCATTAAAAATAAAATGAGGGTTCATTTGAGATCTAAGTAAGGATTGCGACATTTCTGCGGCTTGCTGCTCTTGTAAGGCACGGTTTTGACGCATTCTGAATATTACAATGATGATTCCTAAGAATACGATAACTACAATGAAAATAATCCCAAACAATTGCCGGTCGCTCTGTAGCTGTAAAATCTTTTTTTCTTTTAGCTGTTTTTCTAAGGTTTCACTTTGTAGTTCAATGATCCGTTCTCGCTCTTCTCTACTGCTTGTTATGGTCATTTGCTCTATTTTCCTAGCATCATTTGAAGTAGTATTTAATTCTAAGAAGTCAACATATTTCTTTAGAAAAACATAAGCTTGTTCTTTATTACCTTTTTTACTGTTCAATTTTGACAGCCAATTATAGGTGATATAAATCTTGTTTTGTTCTCTTTGTTCCAATCGATTTTCGATGGAGTTGTTAAAATAATAGGCCGCTTGCTTTAAATCGGATTTCGTATAGTACACTATCCCAATTTTTTCTTGGATGGACGCCAACTTATCTTTATTTCCCAATTTGGTGTAATTGAGTAGTGCTGTATTATAACTTTTTAATGCATCTGTAGTATTTCCTGCTTTTGCATAGGCGCTCCCTAAAAACTCTTCTCCTTGTCCAATCCAATCTATTTGTTTTAAAGACTTGAGCTTTTTAATGCCACTGATCAACAGGCTTACTGCAGATTCTGGTCCGGAAACATGCAGTGATATCCCACCTCTAATGATGTCACATATGGCCTTGTTGCGCTCATCTTTTGTCCTTTCAGAGATGCGATATGATTTTAAAAGATAGGTACTCGCTTCTTTATAGTTGGAAACTTCTAAGGAATATTCTGCAATGGCTCGATTGTAAATAGATTGAAAATAGGTGTCGTTAATTTTCTCGGCAATTTGAAGGGCCAATAATTCTTTACTCACAGCTAAATCTAAAGTATTGAAATGCGCAAGCACAATCGCCTCATTATGAAAGGATATGGCTAATGAAATTTTGCTATCCGTGCGTTTGGCATATTTTGAAGCCAGTTGAGTGTAATATATCGATGAATCCTTGTTGTTTAAAGTCATAAATACAAAGGATCTATTCTGATAAGCTTCCGCTACGCGTAAATTAATCCTTGATTTTTTGGCAGATTGTACGGCACTTTGGTTATAATTTAAAGCCGTTTTTGCCTCATTTTTATAGACAGAATATTTGGTCAAACATTGTGCATATTGAAATTTCAATACTGTTTGTTTGAAAACTGGATTTTTTCTTTTTAAGCTTGAAATGGTATTGATAAAACTAGGGATATCTCCTTGTCTAATTTCAGCTTCACTTAACAATAATAATATTATATTTTGTTCTTCTTTGGAACAGAATTTTTGAACTTTTAAGAGCGGTTTAATTAAATCAAGAGCCTTATTTGGATCTAGCGTGCTAGATTGACTGTATTGTTGGACAACTTTATTTATTTTTTGACGGTATTTGGAAGCATATACCTGACTCCCTTGAAAGATTAAAAAATAATAAAATATAAAAAGAAGGAATTTACTTGTTTTCATTGGTTTAAAAGTAATAATTATATTTCATCATAGCTTAGGCTTTACTTTTTTTCAATTTAGATGTTCTGTCTTTTGGGTTCGATTGAAATAAATATCTTTGTAAGATGATGGATGATATTATTTTAAATGCATTAAAGGAAGACATTGGCACCGGAGATCATTCTACCTTGT
>CANJQZ010000178.1 GCA_947476515.1 Flavobacteriales bacterium | reverse complement strand
TCCGTCTATAATTACTTCAACTTCGCTTGCTAATCCGTCTGTAACTATTTCTTTATGTTGTTCCTTCTTGGCCAAACCTGCATGAAATAATTCGAAATGAATTTTTTCTTTATCAATTCCTAAAGAAGTCAAACAATCACGCACTTCTAGTATCATGGTTTCTGGTCCGCAAATATAGACCCCGTCAATAGTTTGGTTTTTTAGAAAAGCAGTATGCAATGCAAGACACTTTTCATAATCAATGCGACCTTGTAGAATTTTAGTGCCTAAACTTTCACGAGAAAAAATATGCACCAATCTAAACCTATTCATATAGGTGTTTTTTAATGCCTCAAGTTCTTCTCTAAAAATTATAGTCTTAAATCCTTGATTACCATAAAATAAGGTAACATCACTCTCGGGTTCTTCATGTAAGAGTGTCTTAGCGATGGAAAGCATAGGAGTAATTCCGCTACCAGCCGCGAACAAAACAATTGATCTTGGTTTTCCAGAAGCACTTTGAAGAGAAAAATTCCCCATGGGGTTCATTACTTCGATCTGATCACCAACTCTAAGTTTTTGTGTTGCGAAATTGGAAAATATTCCGTTTTCAATTTTTTTTATAGCAACTATCCATTTATTCTCAAAAGGCGAGGAGCATAAAGAATAAGACCTTCTAACCTCGGCTCCTGCAATATTCGTTTTTAAAGTCAAATACTGTCCTGAAGTATATTGAAAGTGCGCTTGTTCAGTTTTTGGGATATCAAATTCTATTGAAACAGCATCTTTCGTTAGCTTTCTAATTTCTTTTACAGTTAAAGGGAAAAACTTCGGTGACATTTAGTTGGTTTTAAAGTATCAAAAGTAAGAAAATCTCACGCATAGTTTATGAAATAATTAAACAAAGTTATGCTAATATTGTTTGTCTTAATTGTACTAAAGCATATATTTGTATTACTAAGTTGTGTTCCTATGGAAAATAAAAATTTGGAACTGTTGGAAGAAAAATTTCAGCAGAAAATAGACCAAGATATTAAGATTGAACCCAATGATTGGATGCCTGATAATTACAGACAAACTTTAATTAGACAAATTTCACAACACGCTCATTCAGAAGTTGTTGGAATGTTGCCTGAAGGAAACTGGATTACAAGAGCGCCAAATTTAAGGCGTAAAGCTGTGCTTCTAGCTAAGGTTCAAGATGAGGCTGGTCATGGTTTGTATTTGTACAGCGCAGTGGAAACGCTTGGTGCTGATCGAGAAGATACTATTGATGATTTACATTCTGGAAAAGTAAAATATTCCTCCATTTTTAATTATCCAACGCTTTCTTGGGCCGATATGGGCGCTATTGGTTGGTTGGTTGATGGTGCAGCAATTATGAATCAAGTTCCTTTATGCCGTTGTTCTTATGGCCCATACGCTCGGGCGATGGTTCGTGTATGTAAAGAGGAATCCTTCCATCAAAGACAAGGTTTTGAAATTATGACCACGCTTTGCAAAGGAACTCTCGAACAAAAAGCAATGGCTCAAGATGCTTTTAATCGCTTTTGGTGGCCAGCTTTAATGATGTTTGGACCTAATGATGCAGATTCGAAACATTCAGCTCAATCCATGAAGTGGAAAATTAAAAGAAGTACAAATGATGAATTGCGTCAGCAATTTATTGATGTTACGGTACCTCAAGCTGAATTACTTGGTTTAACGATTCCTGATGCTGATTTAAAATGGAATGAAAGTACCAATCACTATGATTTTGGCACTATTAATTGGGATGAATTTTGGCAAGTTGTTAATGGAAATGGACCTTGTAACGCCGAGAGAATTGAGGCTAGAACTAAAGCAAAAGAGAATGGACTTTGGGTTAGAGCGGCAGCCATGGCTCATGCAGAAAAGCAAAGAGAAAGAACGAAACAAAGTGCCTAAAATTTAAAATATATACCATGTCGCAACAAGAATGGCCCCTTTGGGAAGTCTTCATTAGAAGCAAAAAAGGATTAAATCACAAACATGTAGGCAGTTTGAGAGCTCCAGATGCTCAATTGGCTGTCGAAAATGCTAGGGATGTTTACACCCGCAGGTCTGAAGGCATTTCAATTTGGGTGGTATTATCCAATGATATTGTTGCGTCTGATCCAAGTGAATCTCCTGAATTGTTTGAGCCAGCTGACGATAAAGTGTATCGTCATCCAACTTTTTATGATGTGCCAGATGGCATTTCTCACATGTAACTACTGCTGTTTTGGAAAAATTTAATTACTTATTGAGACTTGGAGATGACAGTCTTATTCTTGGACAACGACTAGCTGAATGGTGTGGTCACGGCCCAATTTTAGAAGAAGACATCGCCATGACAAATATTTCTTTGGATTTAATTGGTCAAGCAATTAGCGTATTGAATTATGCTGGAGATGTTGAATGTAAAGGAAGAGACGGAGATGCTTTGGCTTTTTTGAGATTGGAAAAAGATTATAAAAATCTGTTATTGGTTGAACAAAAAAATGGCGATTTCGGAGATACTATGATGCGTCAGTTTTTATTTGATGCCTATAGAAAATTACTATTCGAGCGTTTGCAAAGTTCTACTGATAAACAATTAGCTGCTATTGCAGAAAAATCATTAAAGGAAACACGATATCATTTCAAACATTCAGCCGAATGGGTCATAAGACTCGGCGATGGAACGGATGAATCGCATAAAAGAGTTCAAAATTCATTGAATAATTTATGGCGTTATACCGATGAGTTATTTTATGTTGATGCCTCAGATAAGGTACTTACCAAACAAGGAATTCTTCCTGATTTAAGTGACTTAAAATCTCTCTGGCTGCAAGAAGTTAATACAGTGCTTGATTTGGCAACTTTACAAATCCCAACCAATAATTGGCAATTTGAAGGCGGACGAAAAGGCGTGCATTCTGAACATATGGGTTATTTGTTATCAGAGTTGCAATTTATGCAACGCGTATATCCTAATATGGAATGGTAAGTCCTGAGGATATTTATGTATTCTTAGAGGAGGTTAAAGATCCAGAAATTCCTGTACTTTCAATCATCGATTTAGGCATTGTCCGAAATGTTGAACAGCTAGATTCGACCTGGAAAATTACAATTACCCCAACTTACAGTGGTTGTCCTGCAATGCAAGTAATAGAAGAAGAAATTAAAATTAGACTTTCGAAAGAAGGAATTTCTTGCCTAGTCGTCAATGAATTATCTCCCGCATGGACAACCGATTGGATCAGTGCAAAAGGAAGGGAAAACCTAAGAAATTATGGCATTGCTCCTCCTGAACATGAGGTGGATAAAAGTGTTTTATTCTCTGCGCCAACCGTTGTTCCTTGTCCAAAATGCAAGTCAAGAAGCACGAAAATGGTAAGCCTTTTTGGAAGTACAGCCTGCAAAGCACATTATCAATGCCTAATTTGCTTGGAGCCTTTTGATTATTTTAAATGCTTGAAGTGATTACAATCCAAGCACTTTAGCAACCTCTTCTGCGGCTTTATCCCACGAAAAATAAGCGCTACGCTGTAATCCTTTCTTACTTAATTCCGTTCGTAAACTTTCGTCTTCAATAAGTCGATTAATTCCTTTTGAAATGTCATTTATATCGAAAGGATCAACCAAGTAAGCAGCATCTCCTGCAATCTCAGGCAAACAAGTTGCGCGAGAAGCCAAAACAACTATCCCGCAATTCATAGCTTCCACCATGGGTATTCCAAAGCCCTCAAAATAGGGAACATAAGTGAGCATCAGTGCCGAGGCCATGACTTTAGTGAGTAGTTCTTGATTCAAATGACCTGTAAAATGAACATGATTTTTAATTTCTGGATCTAAAGCAAGGGATGATCCCCTCCACATATTTGCCCCAACAATCAGAAGTTTCAATTCTGGATGTTCTTTATGGATGAGTTCAAAAGCACTTATCAAGCGCTGAATGTTTTTTCTTGGATGCAAGGACCCGACAAATAATAAAAAATCTGCACCTTCAGTAAATTGCTGTTTCACCAACACTTGTTCTTCTTGACTTATAGGCTTATAATTTGAATTCGCTGCATTGTAAATCACTTCAATTTTCGAGGGATCTATTTGATAGCTTTTTGCAATGTCTTGTTTGGAGTACTCAGAAACAGTAATGATTTTAGCCGCTTTTTTAGCGAATTTCGGAAAGAAAGACCGCAAATATTTTCCCAATATACTTGGTAAATCTTTAGGATTGTGCTCAAAGTTAATATCGTGAATGACTATAATTTGTTGAACTGAACTGCGCAAGGAAGCATAACCATCAGGAGAGAAAAATAGATCTATTTTATGTTTTTTGAGTGCGCGAGGAAGTAAGATTTCAAACCAAATAAGGTACAATATGGGATGTCTTGCAGCAGGTGATAATACTACCGTTGTTACCCTACTACCAAAATCGAATTGTGCGTCTTTTTCACGATCAAAAAAAAGAACGAATTCATGTTCAGGGTGATTTTTGATAAGCCTGCTTACAATCTCTAAGGTGTATTGACCAAAGCCTTCCAATTTATTTGGAAGTAAATGCCGTGTATTTATGCCTATCCTCAAAGCGACTAAAATTGATGAATATAGTTGTCTCTTTTTTCTTTACCAATTGTGGTAGATGGACCGTGTCCACAATAGACTATTGTTGCTTCTGGCAAGGTAAATAAGTGCTCAAAAATACTTTCTTTTAATATGTCAATATTTCCTCCGGGTAAATC